>NZ_JBSRVI010000179.1:0-13638 GCF_055134445.1 Arcticibacterium sp. | reverse complement strand
TTTTTGGAGGTAGAGCGAATGTTATAAAACTTGGACTTATCGATAGTTGTCCATAACGAGGGTAAAAAATACTATGATTTACCCTCGTTCATGTTTCGAAGGTAAACATTACCCTCGTTTGTGATTGCTTAGTTTTTTTAAGTAATAAAACCACAAGAAACCTCTAGACAAGTTCACCTACACCTGCTCCCAATCATTCTTAAGATAATCCATTGCTTCCAATAAGGCGGTTTTAGATGGCTTCGGATTAAAGCCTAGTTCTTCTCTAGATTTGCTGATGTCATAGTCTTGTTTCAAACCATAAAACATGTCCACATAATGACGTTGAAGTTGTGGTTCTTTGCCCGTTATTTTACTTCCAAACTCCATCAAGCCAGCTACGGTGTAAAGCAGACATTTAGGCACTTTTTTAGGTGTTTTTAGTTTTAATTCTGGATAGCTTTCAGCGGCTATTTTTACACTTTCTTGTAAAGAAGTATGCTGTTCGTTGGCAAGAATATAGCGTTCGCCATTTCTACCTTTTAGCATGGCTTGGTATGCACCCAAAGCCACATCTTTAACGTCTATCCAATTCAAGGTAACATTGGTATCTACAGGAATTTCACCATCTAATATTTGTTTCACGAGGCCATTGGTGTAGCTAAGTTTATGAGCCACGCGGCCTATCATGGCCGATGGTAATACTATCACGGTTCTGATGCCATATTTTTCCCCTAATTCTATCGCAAGTTTATCCGAATCATTTTTGGAGTTGTAATACCAGTTTCTGCGGTCTTGGTTATATCCATTATCCACATTTGCTGGTAATTTGGTAAAATCTAATGAGGCTACCGAACTTACATATACTATGTTTTTAATGCCGCATTCTTTGGCTATATCAAACACATTTTGAGTGCCTTGTACATTATTGTCATATATTTCAACTTTGGGGTTTTTAGCCCACATACTAAAATTTGTTCCTACGGCGTATAAGTTTGTCACGCCTTTAAATGCCTTTTTTAGGGATAATCTGTCGGTAATGTCGGCCTGAACTACTTCGCAGTCTAAACCTTTAAAGGCACCTTGATTGTTTATGTTTCTGACGCTTGCTCTTACTTCATGATTTTTTGAAAGTAATAATCGGACTAAATTGTTTCCTAAATGTCCGTTTGCACCTGTGACTAATGATATTTCTTTGCTCATATTTTTGTTTTCTGTTTAGCAAATTTCAAGAGGAATTGAGCATTTTAAAATAACATTTGTTAGAAAGCGATTTGCTTGCGGATTCTACTCAAAGACTGTGGTTCCATGCCTAAGAAAGAAGCGATGTTTTCTACCGAAACATTTAAGGCTAAATTAGGATGCTGATTCATAAACTTTACATACCGCTCTTTAGCCGTTAAAACCTGAAAGTCTTTAACGCGTTCCAGTTTGCAACTCAAATGTTCATTGGTCACTGTATTTACTAATTCACTAAAGAAGCTGCTGCTTTCTTGTAAGAGGTCAAAATCAGGCTTAGAAATCTTAATAAGATTACAGTCTGAAACCGTTTCATAATATTCTACGGATGGCGTTTCACTCATAAAACTATCCAAAGCTGTGAAAAAGTCCTGTTCAGGAACTAGATGCTGAATGACTAATTTACCATCCACGTTTTGATATCCTTTTACTATTCCCTTATTCAAAAAATATAGATACCGCTCTACATTCCCTGCTTCTAAAAGTTTGCTATGTGCCGGAACATTTTCCACAATCACACATTTTTCCAATAAACTGATGTCGTCAGGGGTGATAGGAAATCGTGCTGTAATAAATTTTAGAAGGCTTTTCATGGAAATCGTCTGTTAAGTAGCGATGGTTTTTGCTTTAACAGCTCAAAGTAGGAATAAATTCGGAAGGACTTAAAAAGCATAGCTTATCGCAAGAAATGTTAATCCTCACTTGTGAATTCCAAAAGGTCACCAGGCTGACAGTCTAGGGCTTCGCAGATGGATTCTAAAGTGCTGAATCTAATGGCTTTTGCTTTGCCAGTCTTTAAGATGGAAAGATTAGATAATGTCAAACCAACCCGTTCCGAAAGTTCGTTCAGGGAGATTTTACGCTTTGCCATCATCACGTCTAAGTTTACAATGATTGGCATAGTTTATACGGTTAAATCGTTCTCGTCTTGAATGGTTATGCCTCTTTTGAAAATATTGGCTATAATATAGACTACAGCTGCCATTAAAATGAATGCTTGACTGTCTGCCCAAAATGGATTTAGGTTATCCGTAACAAAACCTTGATGCATTAAGTTTTTGGCCGACTGCCTGCCTATGTAACTTAATAATCCAATGGAAAAGGTGTAGTAACTAATTTGTGATATTTGCTCCGATACAAACTGGTTGAAGGGTTTTAATAGATCGAAATGGCTAACAAGTTTTATTACCACATAAAATAGGTATGCTTTTAAAAGGGATATGACGAAGATAAAACTATACATACCGTAAAATGCCCATTTGCTCTCCGTATATATGCTGCTTAGGTCGAGCTTCTGATATAAGTTTTGAACAAATTCGGGTTTATAGATGCTGAAAACAAAATTGACCAGCAAACCTCCGGCCTCAATGCATAAGCCAACGAAGATAATCCAAGCCACAATTTTAAGAGCCGTAAATACAAAGTTATCTGTTTTTGACATAATTGATAAATGTTAAATTATGTCGAAAGGTAATATTTATTTATTGATAAGCAATGAAAATATATTCTTTTGCAATGATTGTTTTCTTCTCTTATGTGAGTCGATAAGTGGAACAGTTCTCTACAAAAAAAACACCCCACCAGAAACCCGATGAGGTGCATTAAAAAGAGATTAAGAAGAATCTAAAACTTATAACTATACCCCAATCTAATCACCTGCGTTTCGTAATAGTTTTTGCTGGTGTAGTTGAAGTTGTTTCCTGTAATTTTGGTTTTGATGACCATGGTGTTTAAGAAGTCGGTGACGTTTAAGAATAGCTCGCCTTTACCGTTTTGTATGCGTTTTTTCACACCTGCATCAAGCGAAAACCTAGTGTCTATGGTTCCCTGAGGAATAATATCTGGGCTAAGGTATATGGCGGTTAGCTGTGCTTCTGTGTTTTTTATAAACTTGAAATTGGTGTTTAGTTTTACATTACCTGCAAATATTTCTTGCCGCTCCGCTGTAAAGGTATTGACTACAGGATATTGATTGGTCACCGTAAATGCAGCGATCTGATTATGATAACCATTCAAATTCAGATTCATGCTGACCTTCTCGCTCAGCTCTCTGCTGAGTACCACTTCTAGCCCAGTATTATAGCTTTTTCCTGCGTTCTGAGAGATATTATATATCAGGTTACTGGCGTCTACCGTAGTCGCTATTCTGGTAATGGTACCATCTGAAATTCTATGATACAGGGCACTGTAGAAATAGCCTTTGTTCCAGTCGTTTTTAAAGCCCAACTCAAAACTATTGGTAAACTGCGGCTGCAAACCAGGGTTACCAACTTTTATAATTTCAGCGTCGTCGTATTTCGGAAAAATCCTGATGTCACCCTCATCTGGTCGGTCTACTCTACGGTTATAAAAAGCAGAGAGTTTGTTGCGGTCGTTCAGTTTATAAGAGATTCGGGCATTAGGGAAGGGTTGCAAATAGTTGTAACCATTACTCTTATATGTATTGTGATTTGGGTCTACTTCGTAGCTTAAATTCACATACTCCATTCTTAGTCCCAGTTCGGCTTCCAGTTTTTTGACTTCGTAAGTATAATTACCATAAAGTGCGGGTATGGTTTCTGTATAGGTCGCTTTGCCGTCGGCACCGGTATCTAGGACAGAGTTGGTGGTGGCAGGGTTAAACTGCATATCCGTAGGGATAGTTCTTCTTCTAAATTTAAGACCCGTTTCCAGTAGACCATGTTTCATGGGTCTGGTATAGTCCAACGTAAAATCGGCTACTTTTTGGTCGGCTATCAGGAAGAAAGACTCTTTATTACTGAAAGTGGGCTGGGTGTTGGTGAAGAAATATTTCTCGTCTTCACGGTCAAAAGTATAATTGAATCCTATGTTTAATTTGCGTCCTGGCTGCTCAAATTTATGTTCGTAAGCCACCGAAGCCATGGCAGCGGTAAGCACTTCATCTTCTAAGAATTGCCAAAGTCTTAAACGCTCTCCTGTGTTTCCGCTAAAAAATGGCTGGTCGCCATAATCTTTAATGGTTTCTTGAGAGAATAAACCTGAAATGGTCAAGGTGTTTTGCTCATTTATAAACCAATCTAAACCCGCTTTAGATGTGAAAAAGTTGGTGTCTCTGTTTCGCTTCATTTGCTGATTAACCACGGTGCCGTCGGCATAAGTTCTGGTGATAAACTCATTTTTATTGAGCGTTTGGGTATACAGGTTATCAGCTTGTAAAAATAAATTGACTTTCTTTTTTCTATAGTTGAGAGCCACCGAAGGGTTGATTTTTGGCGTAGCCTGATATTGCGGACGTATGCCGGGTAGGTTTTCTCTACGAACCCACAAGGCTCCTAATCCTGTAGATAAACCCACTTTTCCGTTCAGTCCATTTTGTTCTTCTTTTTTGAGAATGATATTGATAATACCCGCATTTCCGTTGGCGTCATATTTTGCCGAAGGGTTATTAATAATTTCAATTTTGGCTACGGCAGAGGCAGGAATATTGTCTAAACCATTTTGGTTTCCAAAACCCGTGATAGCCGTTTGTTTGCCGTCAATCAATATGGTGACTTGGTTATTTCCTCTCAGCTGCACTTGGCCGTTTGTGGTGGTAAGTCCAGGCAAATTGTTCATAGACTGCAGCACGCTACCACCGCCTTGGCTAATGTTATCGTCTACAGTGTAGGTTTTTTTATCCATGGTGGTAGCCACAGCATCTTGGCTGGCAGTCACCACTACTTCGTTGAGTTGCTGGGCGTTTTCTTGTAACATAATGATTCCGATGTCAATAAACTCAGAATTGGAACCTACAAAGAGCGGAGCGGTATGTTTCGTATAACCCATATAGGTCATTTCAATGACGTAGTCAGCAGGTTTTACATGTGCCAAGGTAAAGAGTCCTTTGTCGTTTGTGATGGTTCCAGATACAAAAGATAGGTCAGCGGCGTTTTTCAAAACCACATTGACAAAGGGTAGGGATTCAGAGCTTACTTTATCTTTTAAAGTTCCGGATACGCTTACCGATGTTTTCTGTGCCAAGAGCCCAAAGGGCGATAGCAGGATGCACGCGAATAGAATATGCTTAATCATTTGTTTTTGTTTGGCTTAATTGTCCTTTTGAGTTTATTGTTACTTCGAGTTTTTCTTCTCCTACTTCAATCTGAAACTCGTATGATTGGTCTAAAGAAGTTTCCGAGATCTCCGCTTCTTCTATCTCGTAATCGTTGAAGTTTTGATCTAAAATAGCACGTATTTCTGCGGGGATTTCAGACGTATTAATCTCAAATTCTGTTTCTTTCCAGTCGCCGATGGTAGAGAAGTTGGCAGAATAAGCTTTGTCACTGACTTTGAACTCCGCTTCCCATTCTGTTTCGTTTTCCTTTTCCCATGATACTTTTTTAGCATCTGGAAATTTTTCATTGAAAGCGGTCAGTACTTTTTCAGGAGCTGTTTCAGACAGGCTACACGATGGCAGCGTGAGCGTACCTAAAAGTAATGTCAACCCTATTAAATTTTTCATGTTTGAATTTTATATGGCACAAAAATCAGATAGGAATTAGAAGAAATTTGGAATTTTTAGAATACTACAGAAAAAGTGTGAAATTCGTTTTCAAAACGATAGTCCACTTGCCAATTATTTTTATTAGCAATCTCCTTAATGATGGCAAGACCTAATCCACTACTGACTTTATCTTTTGATGCAGAGGCAAATCGCTCAAACAAATGTTTTTGGTCTAAAGCATTCTTTCCTGAGTTGGCCATGGAAATCGATCTTTTTTCCAGTTTGATGAGGATTTCGCCTTCGGAAAAAGTATGCCTGATGGCATTAGAAAGTAAGTTTTGGAGAAGCGTTTCTAGTAAAAAGCCGTTGGCATTTATGGAAATGGTGTCTTTTATATTGGTCACCACTTTCAGTTGTTTGGCATTCATATAATCTTCAAAAAGGACTAAGGCGGAATCCATATATTGTCCTACATCCAGTTTTTCTTGCTCTCTGTATTGATGGTTTTCCACTTTTGCCAGCAGCAGCAGGTTCTTATTGATGCGAGATAGACGAGTAAGCGGAGCTTCAATACTGCTTAATAACTGCGATATTTCTGGCGTTACAGCCTTTTCCTGAATCAGTAAATCAAGTTTTGATTTCAGCAGAGCAATGGGTGTTTGAAGCTCATGGGAAGCATTTTCTATGAATGATTTTTGCTGCTGATAGGCCGCTATATTGTTTTGGACCAAATCTTGAATGGATTGGTTCAGTTCCTCAAATTCTTGAATGTCGGTAGGAGCTAGGTTTAGTTCTTGGTCTTTACGGAGGTCAAAAGATTGTAAAGAACGCAGGGTTTGATAGAATGGCCGCCAACTATTTGCCGCTATTTTTCGATTGAGTAAAATGAAACCGATAATCAATATTACAAAAAACATAAATGTAACGATTGTGACCGCTAGCAATGTTTGGTCTGCTTCTTCTACATTGGTTTCTATGGTGACTTGATAGGGCTGCCCGCTGATGTCTAGATAAGATATAAGTCCACGAAAACGGTCTTCACCATCGTCTACGTCATATTCGTTAGGTCTGATAACCTCATAAACGCTATCTGCTCGACTTTGAAGTTTGTCTGTTTTAGCAATGGATACACCGGGCTGTAACTGACCCCAAATTTGATTTATCTTTTCTATGTCGTCAGGTGTAAACGTATTAGATTGAAGTCGTTTTTTCGTGTGCTGTAGCGTAAGCCAATTGTTTTCGTCCAGCTCATTGACCCAAATGTGGTCTACCACTACCACATAAACAGGAATGCTGATGAGTAGCACCAGCAAGGAGTAAATAATAAAGGCTTTAAGGGGTCTGTTAAGTAACTTATTCATAGTTCCCATTTATATCCGGTTCCGTATATGGTTTTGATATAATCGCCGTAACCACTTTCCTTTAACTTTCTTTTGAGGTTTTTGAGGTGTGCGTACACAAAATCGTGGTTGTCAAACATATCGGCAAAATCTCCAGAAAGGTGTTCAGCGATGGCACTTTTAGAAAGCACTCTGTTTTTGTTTCCTATAAAGAAGAGGAGCAGGTCAAATTCTTTTTTGGTGAGGATAACGAGAGTCTGGTTTACAGTAACAGTTTTAGAATGAATGTCAATGGATAATTCGTTTTGAGAAATGACATTATTGTTATCAAATTGTTTTCTTCTTATTAGCGATTCTATGCGTGCCGCTAACTCTGCTTGATGAAAGGGTTTGGCAAGGTAATCATCTGCTCCTAGTTTCAGACCCTTCACTTTGTCGTCTAGTGAGTTTTTAGCAGAAATGATAATGACGCCCTCTTGTTTGTTTTGCTTTTTTAGTTCGTCCAGAATGCTTAATCCATCGCCTCCAGGAAGCATGAGGTCTAAAAGAATGCAGTCGTATTCATGGGTGAAAATTCGTTCCATGGCAGCCGGGTAATCAGAGACCCATTCGCATCGGTATTGCTCATTGGTGAGGTATTTTACCATGTCTTGAGCCAACTCTGTTTCATCTTCGATAATCAGGATTTTCATGGTGTCAAAGAAACGAACAGATTTGGAAGAAATTTAGAATTCTTAGTTTGTGCATTGAAATATAGTAGTACCCGTGTTTTATTTAAACACGAAATATCAATCTGTTAAGCCTTTGCCATCCAATATTTGAGTTATATATTTCTCCACTCTGCTCGTCCGTGTTTTGGATTGCTTGGCTTGCGAAAAATGATAAATATATCCTCTCTGTCTACCCGGAGTTAGTGCTTCAAAAGCTTTTTTGAGTGCAGGGTTTTCATTCAATTTCACTTGAAACTCTTCTGGTATTTCGTATTCAGAGGTCTTTTTAAGCACCACTTTTGCTCCAGAGTCTTCCACTTCACAGGCTTCAAAAACATAATCCGTTATCAGGTCTTTCAGCTCAATTATTTCGGGAACACTTGTAAATCTTATTTGTCTGGCCGACTGCACGTTTTCTGTTTGCTGAATTAAAACGCCCTTACTGTCTTTTAATAAAACGCCTTTAGGGAAGAGTATGGCACAATATTCCTTGAAAGTATGTATCAAAACCACATTACTATTCTTGTAAGTGTAGGTAGGCACACCCCATTTTAGCTCTTCCACCAGTTGGCAGTCGAGCAAGATGGTTCTTAATGCTTTGATTTCTTCCTGCCATTTTTCGGCTTTGGTAAAGTACCAATCTACTTTCGGGTTCATAGTTTATTCCATTAAGAATTATAAGTAAGGATCAGTTTTCTCGATGCTGGTCTTAAATACCAAGATGCCACGGCAAGGCAAACGATAACCAAGGGTACTATGATATGAATCACTTCACTGCCCGACATGATGTGAGAGATGGAAGCTCCGGTCATGGCAAAGACTATTCCTGCATAAGCCCACTCTTTCAGTAATGCGAATTTAGGAAGGAGTACGGCGATGATGGCCAGCAGTTTCCAGAAGCCAATGATAGACAAGAAATATAAGGGGTAGCCCAATGGAGCAAAACCTTCCACCACCTCTTTGATTTGTAACAGTTGGCCTAAACCACCAATCATTGTAAAACACAGCAATCCTGTGCTTATCCAGTACGCTATTTTTCTTCTTTTTTCCATTGTTTTAAAGTTTTTTCTAGTCGGTTATGAGCCATATTTAGGCCGATGGCAAATGGCCATTTTAATTGTTCTGCTCTATGTGTGGCGGACTGATAAATGATATGCATCTTTAATCTACTAGTCTGGTTTGTAAGTGGCTCAAACTCCAGAAATTCTAACTGAGTGCCAAAAGGCATATCCTCAAATTCAAAAGTCCTTGTAATGTTTTTATTAGGCTTGAAAGCATGAATGACGCCGTGGAAACGGTAGGTTTTGCCATTTGGACCGCTTGTTTCAAAGAGGAAACTGCCATGTTTTTTACTTTCCAGTTTCAACACTTTTGTGCCCATCCATTGTTCCAAAAGATAGGTCTCGGCATGGGCTTTGAAAAGCAAGGCTACAGGTATATCAAATTCTCTTGTTATCCATAAATCTTGCTCGCCTTCTTTGGCTTGAATGCTCGTTTTTTGTTCCATGGCTTGTTAGGTAAAGTTTTTCATGAGGGTCTCTAATTTATTGAATCTGTCGTCCCACATTTGTCTGAAAGGCTCAATGAAATCGGCCACTTCCTTCATTTGTTTTGCATTTGTTTGATAGTACACTTCTCTGCCGTTTTGCTCTTGATGAAGCAACTCACATGCAGTCAGGATTTGTAAGTGCTTTGAAACGGTGGGTCTAGAAGTATTGAAATTTGATGCGATAGCACCTGCAGTCATAGATTGCGATGCCACCAACAGCAGTATGCCCCTTCTTGTTGGGTCTGCAATGGCCTGGAAAACATCTCGTCTTAAATTCATTATGAAGTCATTTGGCTACGAATATATATGTAGTTATTCGGCTACGCAAATCTTATTGATTTATTTTCAGTGGTATATGCGTGTTAAACTATTTTTCTCATGGAGTAGAGAAAGTGAAGGATTTAGGACATTAAAAAAAAAGGTATACACCTAAGTCAAGCGTAAGGCGGCTTGCTTTGCCCAGTTTTTAGGCCGTGTTCCAAAACACTCCGCAATAGCGTCTACACCAATAATGGTTCCTCTGGCCAGTCGTCCTAGCAAAGCTATGGGAATTTGCGTATTGACATTTTTAGATTTTACATAGCCGTTTTCATCGGTGTCAACACCGTGTTCGTCATGAACCGCTTCTATTAAATCACAGGAAAGTAAATTTTCTATTATAGGTGAATTGACCATTTCAATTTTAGGTGGGTCCAAAACAGAATTTATCATTATTTCGGCGGTTAAGGTCTTGTTTTTACCGATAAACTGCCATCCTGTGGGACTCAACTTGAACGTTGGGTTTTGCAGCATTTCCAAGTTCATAATGCCCGATTTTACAAGGGCTAGCATTTGCTGTATGCTTTCCACTGGTGGGCCATAAGAATACCTTTTTGTGCTTTCATCTAGAGCAATGATATCCGAAAAAACGTTTATAGAACACGCATTAAATGAAAGGTGCATATAAAGGGATGGCTGACAGAATCGCCAAACCTGACCTATGCAGTAATCTAGACTAACAGCTTCTTTTCCGCTGGCCATTGCCACAAAGTCTTCCATGATTTTGGTGGCCGACTGCTTTTGCGAAAGCAGTGCTTCATGTTGAAATTCTTGGTTTAATAAATATTCTTTAATCACCTGTTCGGCCTCTACCAAGGTTAATTTTTCCGCCATCCAAGCATTTGGTAGACCCAAGTAGATTTTAGCGGCTATAGGAGCAAAGGCTTCTATCAGAAAAAGGGTGTTCACAGCCTCCCGCTGCGTTTTTTTATTTCCTATCTGGGTTTCAAAAGTTAATAGTTGGTTTGCTGAAGGTCTAAACCACTCATTTATTTTTTCATTTAGCGGTTTTGGAGCGAGTGGTAAACCGTCTAATGAAAATGGGATAAGCATGTCAGAAATATCAAAAGAAGTGGTGTAATGGCATGCTCTGGTATAGGCATCATCTGTTATGAAATCACCATACTTTTCGGCGATGCCCCTTATCACATCTACCATCGACAAGCCAAAACCACGGATACCGATTTTGCTTTTTTCTGTGAGCAAGGGGTGGTTTAAAAAGTCCTGAACAGGGTATGGAGCTTTGAAAAGTTTGGTTTTACAATGGGCTGAAGAAAAACGATCCCAATCCAGCATTTGTTCTCCATGCTCTGTGGGTTGATGACCTATCGTTAAAAGCACTTCGTCTACATTATCAAAGGTACTTTCACTGCTTTTAATACAGAGTTTTCCATCGTCTTTGAGTTGAATATCTACCACTTTCTCTGTCCATAAAGTAATGATGCCAGCACGTATAAGTGGTGCTACAAAAGCCTGAAAGCGTTCGTGTAAATATTTTCCAATTTTGCTTCTAGGTGGATAGTAGTCTGCTTTAAGGGGTGATATTTCCTTATAATCTTCTTTTATCCAATCTTTATAGGTTGGGAACGATGGCAGATGAATTGTATCAATTTGCTGTGTTTCTCGCATTTCAAGAGATAGAACACGATCAGAAACGTTCATCCAATTGGTTTTGGGCTGGTTTATGTCATACACCTGTCCATTTCCGAAATGGCCAGTTTCTTCAAAAAGTAATATGTCCACCTTAAGCAAATCTCGAATTTCCAAGACGAAATTCTCTAAAGCATAAAGTCCTCTAGGACCTACACCGATAATTCCTAAAACTTTTTTCTCCGGCATACTTGATGTTAAATGAATGGAACTAGCAGATCTAATTTCATGAACTAAATACGCCAGAAAAATATTTTGGATTATCAGTTTGCTGCACTTTAAACCTAGTTTGCTTGGAAGGAAACCTCGATTCTTAACGCTCTCCTCGAATCAATTTATAACACTACAATCCGTTTCTATTCAAATATTCTTGGTTTAAATAGTTCTTTCATTTTCGAGAAATCTTGTTTTGGCTTGCGGCAAATGTAAATTCTCTGATATAGTTCTTCTTCTGTATCGGCAAAGGGATTATAGATTGATTTAATCAGGGTGACTTCCTCAAAATAGGGGTTGAAATAGTCCCCAATTTGATAGCTTAAAGCTATAACGGTACCAGGCATTTTACTTTTGTTAGGAGCCCAGTTGTAAAAGCTGCCATGATAGGAAAATGCTTTTGGAATATTATAAGATGCTCCAAACAAACCGACTGCTCCAGCCTGTGCATAGTGCTTAGCCCAAATTAAACAATCTTGTTTTTCATTATTTGGTAAACTATCGTAAATGTTAGCCAGCTCGTGCATGGTTGTTTTCCATTTCTCTTGTGTATAATATTCATCGTATTTAACTCCAAATTCCCCACCAACAATGTCGTTTTTTTCAAAAGGATATATTCTTTCCAGATAGCGGTTAAAATTATAAACAGGCATCCCAAAAGGGATTAAAAGGGCACCTGAAATCATTAAAGCTGAAACTGGGTAAATTATCCATTTGCGATTCACAAAAACAATTTGCTCCCAAAACATAGCTCCAAATGGGAGTAATGTTAAGGATATTGGATAAAAATAATAAGCCTTTCCGTTTTTAAATACAAGCAAGAAAAAGGAAATGCCAATGGCGGCGAACAGCACAGGAACTACGATACTCCTGTTTTTTGACCAGAAAAGATAAAACAATGCTGGGGCCACCAATAATATAGAAACTACGGGATTAAGGGATATTAATAAATCCCTGAAATTCTCAAACCTACTTATTTTGTCTAGCTGTGTTTCGTAAAGCCTGCTGGTCATTTGAAGTAAGGGGAAGTCATTCATGTATTGCCAAATAGTATTGGGTGTAATACATAAAAGAAACACCATAACATTAATCCAAAATTTGTGTTTTACTAAGGCCGTCCGAGTTCTTTTGAAATACAAAAGCGATGATAAACCAAAAAGGAAAAAGAAGCTATCATATTTTGTCAGTAAGCCCAAAATACAAAACATGGTAAGATACCTTAAGGATTTTTTGTCGAGATGATTTACGAAACGTGTCAACTGATAAAAACCTAAAACCCAAAATAACTGACTGAAAATTACGGGTTGAAAAAGCTGCTGTGACCTGCCAAAACTTGGTGCAATTATAATAGCCAGTAAAACTAAAAATACAGCCTTGTTTTTTCCTCCCAATTCAAGGGTTGTTTTTGCTACGAAAATTATAATGAGTAGTGATGCCGCGTGTGAGAAAAGATGGTGAATAAATACGGAATTGGATTGAAATAAATTTTGTATAAATGCAAGGGCACCAATTAACGGAGGGAATTCCATGTAGCCAAAGGCAAGGTGTTTTCCTGCTTCAATATGTAATAACTCATCTCCTTGAAACCCCGAATGGCTGTCTGCAATGAGATGTAAAGTGAGCTTTACCATACAGAAAAATGAAATAATCAACTTGGTTTTTCTATTCATTTCATTTGAATCGAGATATATCAGTTTTAGGAGCGGTGGCGTAGACTTTCGTGATTTTAAAACACTTTAAAAATACACTTAAATTTAAGCGGATAATGGAAAAGTATGTATAATGATAATGACTTTTGGTATACGCCCTATCCTTACTAATGAGGTGCTACATAGCTGTCTTTGCCATTTGTTAGCCAATCTAAAGAAACACGGGTAAATACATTTTTCTGATAGTCGTCTTTTTCAAAGAACAAACCAATATCACCGTTTGAAAGTATTGTCATGGAAGGGTAGGCAGAACTTTCGGCGTAGATGGTTTTCCCTGCGGCCCAGGTTTTACCTTCGTCATAACTAATTCTGATGGTCATGTTTTTACGATCATCCTTACTATTTGCATTAGCAAACAGCAGTCTGTTTTTGTCATGACCCTCTTTTATGGAGGTATACCTAATGAAACTGGCATTACAGGCTGGATCAATAAGGGAGGTATCTGGTTCAGAAAGCCATGTTTTGCCCTGATTGGTGGAGGTATGGA
>NZ_JBSRVI010000178.1:0-12450 GCF_055134445.1 Arcticibacterium sp. | reverse complement strand
TCCAGCCCCTGGTTCTCCGACAAAAACATGTGCTTCGTTTTGAATTCTTATGGCACTACCATGCAATAGAAAAATGTTTTTCTGTAGAAGTAGGATACCAATAGCTTCACTTAATAAAAATAATTTCAGGGTTTGTGTGTCATCTCCAAGTTGCTGATAATAAATTTCTTTGCCTTTATTTATCTGACATCGCACAATACCATCCCAGTTGAGCATAACACCCTGGTCGTTAAAGGCAATCGAAGCTTGAACCCCTTTTCTGAAAACGTTAGTAAACTCAAAATCCACTGCTGGTATTTCGGCTTGCTTTATGATCACGGTCGGTTTCCCAGAGCTTTTAATTAGCATGTCTGAGAAATCCAAGTCGGAGTCAATATGTAGTCCAAAGCTTAGAAATTTCACATTATGTTGGTTTATTCCCACACCCAAAGTGGGAGGTACTCAAAATTTGGCATGTCTCCTATAAGAAATTTACCGTCTCTTTCTACCCAAGCATGAGCATCTAATTGGGTGGTTTTATTGGGCTGTATTCCTATAATTAATTTGCTGTTAGAAAACTGTTTCTTGAAAACTAAAGCTTGCGGTAGACAGGTATAAGTCTTAGGGGAAATGGCAGAGAATGTTTTTATGGCTGTTTTATACATTTCTTCCGTTTCACTTTTAGTTCTTGTTTTACAAATCCGGCGATAATAGTTTTTGAAAGATGGAAACTTAAGTATTTTTAATGCGAGCGTAATGTGTATTAAATTATAAGCAGCCTTAAAAAATAGTCTTTTTTCTTCCAGGCTAAGTCCACTGAACTTGTTAAGCTTCCTCCACCAATCCTTCATTGATCAAGTCTTCAATTAAAGTACTCAAATCACTTTCGCACTCCTCATCTTCCACGTTAAAACGCTCCAATACCTTTTCTTTTAAATCTCCTTTGCTTGATGCTCCCTTTTCTAGCATATTCCATATGAAGGTTCCTACTTCATTTAAAGAATAATAACTCCCTTTTTCATGATTAAGAACAACAGATTCTCCAGAAAGAGAGGTGGACACTTGTTTGTCTGAAAGTTTATAAATGGTATTTAGAGACATAAATTATTTTTTTAAGCTTCGCAATTTATCACACCTTTAGTAATTAAATAAGGTAGAAGTACATAAAGCGTTAATCCCTTTATCAAAAAAAAGAAAAATCCAGCCCAACCGAGTTTCTTAAGCCATAGGTACCATTTCTTGTTTTCTAGATCATTGATCATACTTATGTTTCAGTATATTTTGAAAATATATTAAGAATTGAAAATTATGAAATATCTAAATTGTGCTACTTGGTCAAATAGGGGAGAAAGCCTAACACTTTGATGCAAGAAAGCTTTCCTAATCGATGAAATTTCGTTTAACAGTTTTTGATATTCCGTAGAGTATTCTGTGATTTCACCAATTAGACAAAGATTTTCCTCATTCTTTAAGGCCATTAATGGTTCCCATTTTTCTGAATAATAAGCATTAAGCTGCGGCTTATGTACAGCCAAATGAGTGCCAATACCATCAAAAAGGAGAAAAGATTCTTTTGAAGGGGACTCAAAGAGCACACTATCTGCTAGTTTAATCTCGAAAGCTTTGTCTTGATAGAAGTCTGATAGAAAATCTAGAATATGGGAATTGACATCGTAAACGATGGAATGCTCTTTAACATGTGAAACCATTATTTCTCGTAGCGGTTCCAAGGCTCCAAACAGCGTGTTCCAGACTGCCAAAGCTTGCTCTTCCTCTATTATAGCAGGGACAACCGTTTTTTTCTGAGCGTAAACGATGATTACAATCTTATTCCAAAACCTTGCAGATAGATAAGGGTGTTCATTGAAAATGGTTTCAATAAACGCTTCGAAACTTTTATCTGTGGCATATCTGAAATCTTCCAAGGCCACAAAGTTGCCCCCAGACTTAATGGCGAACCTAAAATAAGTGGCTCCAATCTCTACTATTAATTCGCTATTTGGTATTTCTTCAATATCAAACTTTTCTGGTTTTATGGTCAAAACCGGCTCTATATAACCTATATCTTCAATCAAAATTCAATAAATTTAAAAGGAAATCGGGTCTGCTTTCCTTGTGCAAATTCAAAAAGTCTTCTTTGGTAAACCATTTTACGTCACTCAATATTGCCACCTCTTCAGGATCGTGACCTAATTTGAGTGTTCCTTCTAAATGTTTTACTTCAAAATAATATTCTAACGCATGAAGGGGAGCTTCTATAAATTGATGGAAACATAAAAGCTGTCCAACCCTTACTTTCAAACCAGTTTCCTCCATAAACTCTCTTTCGACGGCATTTTCTAGATTTTCATCCAATTCTGCACCGCCCCCTGGTACATTCCAAAAATACCCATTTTTGCCTATTCCATCATGTTTCAGCATTAATAATCTACCGTCTTTAACTAAGACACCACAGGCACGTACTCTAATTCTGTTTCCATAGTGATGTTCTATTTGGTCTTTGATATTTGGAGGCATTATTGTCTTACTTTTGTTCAAAATTAGCGTATTTCGTATCTAAATAATAAGCTTCGTTAAAACGAACCTCTGATTATTTAAACTTCGTGAGAAGTCTTAGCTTCCATGAGTGCTTTCTAAAAAATATCTATGGCAGAAGAAATCCCAAAACCTTCAGAATTATTATTAAAAAAGTTTAAACATGAGCCTACTCCAGGCCAGTTCAAACTTTTTGAGATGATGGATATCTTCCTCACGGAAGAAGAAAAGGAGCGTTCCATTTTTGTACTGCGGGGTTATGCTGGAACAGGGAAAACTACTTTCTTAAGTTCATTAATGAAAGTGCTACCCAAATATGGATGGAAGTCGGTGCTTTTGGCTCCGACGGGAAGAGCAGCCAAAGTGATGGCAAACTATTCTAAAAGACAGGCTCAAACCATACACAAGAAGATTTACAAGCAGAAAGAGAATTCGTATACGGGGAATTTTGTATTTGAACTTCAGAAAAATTATGCCGAAGGTACCATGTATATTGTGGATGAGGCATCCATGATAGGAGACCAGCGGGAATTTGGAAAAGACAGCTTATTAAGTGATCTGATTCGTTATGTTTTTGAGGGAAAACACAACAAGCTACTTTTAATAGGAGATGAGGCACAACTACCACCTATTGGTATGGAATACAGCCCAGCTTTAAACGTCGAGCATTTAGAAAATCAATATTATGCGGAGGTTTCGGGTATATCGCTGACAGAAGTTACAAGGCAGCAGCAAGGTTCGGGTATTTTGGTGAATGCCACCAAAATCAGAGAAACACTAGGTTCTGAAAACCCGACAGTCAAATTTGAGACCAAACCTTTCAAAGATATTTTTAGAATGACCAGTGAGCGAATAGAAGACGGTTTAAGGTACGCTTATGAGAAATACGGTCAAAAAAACACCATAGTTATTACCCGATCGAATAAGAATGCGGTTCAGTATAATCAGTATATCCGGAATAGAATTCATGCCTGCGAAAATGAACTAGAGAATGGAGATATACTGATGGTGGTAAGAAATAATTATACCATTCTGGGCGAGGAATCGGAGGCAGGTTT
This sequence comes from Arcticibacterium sp., assembly GCF_055134445.1. NCBI lineage: Bacteria > Pseudomonadati > Bacteroidota > Cytophagia > Cytophagales > Leadbetterellaceae > Arcticibacterium > Arcticibacterium sp. The sequence continues at coordinate 8,878 of NZ_JBSRVI010000178.1, read as the reverse complement.
TATAGCCAATGGGGAGTTTGCAGAGGTAAAACATTTGGGAAGGGAAGAGGAGATGCATGGTTTCAGGTTTCAGCATGTCACGATGCAGCTCGTAGATTACCCTAACGACCCTGAGTTTGAAAGTATGATCCTTCTGGATACCCTTAATTCTAATGCACCAACACTCACTAGAGAAGAGAATAAAGAGCTCTATGAGTCTGTTTTGAAGGATTATTACTGGGTGAAAACCAAAAAAGAAAGGTCTGAGTTATTGGCTGCAGACCCTTATTTAAATGCTCTTCAGGTAAAATATGCTTATGCTCTTACTTGTCACAAGTCGCAAGGTGGACAGTGGGATGCCGTCTTTGTAGACCAAGGATATATTCCTAATAATGAGATAGATTCAGATTATTTAAGATGGCTTTATACGGGTGTCACACGTGGTGTAAAGGAGGTTTTCTTGGTCAATTTTAATGCGATATTCTATTAATTTATTTTCAATCCAAAAATGGAAAGAAAGGATAAAACCTCTGGCTGAGAAAACTTGGCACCTTTTACCTTGTTCCTATTGAGGTCAAAGTAATAGTTTTTAGCAGTTCTAAAGTCCGTGGCTCTTAGGTCGCAGTTTACAAATGTGGTTCCAGACAGCTCTGTTTCATGGAAACTTACTTTTTGTAAATCACAAGAATCGAAATCTACTTCTTTAAGTGCGGAGTTTTTGAACCCTACACTTTGAAGTTTTTGGTTTCTAAAAGTGCAAACTTCTAATACCGAACTTTCGAAATACATCTCCGTGAGAAACTTACTTAATTCAGAGAAGTCTACTCCGGTAAACTTACAGTCCAAAAATTTAACATTTTGAAGTTTAGAACCTGTGAAATTAACATTATTGAACTTGCAAGACTTGAATTCACAATCCTCAAAATTGAAGTCTAATAATTGTGTTAAATCTAAGTTTAGGCCTTGAAAGGTTTCTTCTTCAAAATTTCTTTCTCCTGAAAGCAGTCTAGTCAATGAATCTGTCATTAATTAAGTCGTAGGTAAATGTTTGATTATTTTCTTCCATAGTTTTATCTGAGTTCTCCTCCATTTCAATTTGCTTTTGTTTCAGAGTCATAATGAGTTCATTCCCATTTTGCTCCGACCACAGATGAGACTCAAAAGCCATTGGTGGGTCCACTACCGCGTAGTTTGAGCCAACTTGAATGGTTCTTTGCAGCATATTTTGAGCGTAAAAAGAAACGAAAATGTCTACGCCATGAAAATAAGGACATGCTTCGTATGAACTGTATTTGATAGCCCAAAGTTCGGCTTTAAAGTTAGAATTAATCGCAATTTTCTGAAGACTATAAGCCTCAGCGTTTTGCAAGAATCCAATATCCATTTTTTTTAAATAGTCCTCATAAAGAGCATTTGTTTTAAGAGAATCTATCTTTAAAAATTCTGGGATAATTTGATAAAAGTATCCATTGACATTTAGAGGGCTTAATTTAGATGAAAGGAATGCTACTTCTTTTCCTGTTAATACAGAAGGTAACTCTGCTTGTTCAGAGAGCTCAAGGATATACAAAGAATCTATCTTAGGAATGACATTTAAAAAATTGCTTTCGTGCTCTTGTTCATCATCATCTACATTTTTATTTTCACCTCCACAAGCGGCAAAAAGTAGGCTTAAAAGTAAAAATAGGGTCTGTTTCAAATCTTACTGTTTTAAAAGCTTCTTTTGTAATTCTTCTAAAGAGACACCCTTCGTTTCTGGCATCATTTTCCATACAAATATGAGCTGCAAAACCATCATAAAAGTAAAGATGAAGAATACTGTGGAAGCTCCAATACTTGTAAAAAGGAAAGGAATCAATGAAGGAATGGCTGCCGCCAAAATCCAATGAACACTGCTGCCAAAAGACTGACCTTTTGCTCTTAAATGATTTGGGAAAATTTCGGATATGAAAACCCAAATAACAGTACCCTGTCCAATGCCATGAGCGGCAATAAACAAGAAAAAGAAAATAGGAATAGACATGCCCTGCCAGCCTTGCATGAAGGCAATGCCCACCAAAGACAGCGAAATAATATACCCCACAGAGCCTATGTACATCAGCTGCCTTCTTCCAGATTTGTCAATCAGAGAAAGCCCCAAATAAGTGAAAAGGATATTAACAAAACCTATGCCTACGCTACTTAAAAGAGCGGAATCTTCCCCCAATCCTGCCAATTCGAAAATTCTGGGAGCGAAATATAAAAAAGCATTTATCCCAGAAAGTTGATTAAAAAAAGCAATTAGGAAAGCTAGAATAAGCGGGAATCTATATTTTTTGCCATAAATACTTTCAGACTTGGACGCCGTGAGCATGTCTTCTTTTATGGCCTTTATTTGAGCTTGTGTTTCTTCTTCTGTTAGCGTCACTCTTAAAATATCTGCTGCGGCACTTTCATCATTCCTGTTGGATATTAACCATCTTGGGCTTTTAGGAACTCCAAATACCAGTACAGAATAAATCAAAGCCGGTACAGCTTCTATACCTATCATCCATCGCCAAGCATCATGCTCTATGCCACTTAAAAGGAAGTTGGATAAATACGCGATCATGATACCGAATACAATATTAAACTGGTAAAGTGCCACTAGTTTTCCTCTTTGTTTTGCTGGAGCAATCTCCGCAATATAAGTAGGAGCCGCTACCGTAGATGCTCCCACGCCCAAGCCACCAATAAGGCGGAAAATGGAAAATACCCATGGGTCTGTGGCAAATGCAGAGCCTAACGCAGAAACTAAAAAGAAAACACCTATCAGGATTAATGTATTTTTTCTGCCAAACTTTTCCGTAGGTATTCCGCCAAAAATAGCTCCTATGACTGTACCCCATAAGGCAGAGGAGATAATAACAAAACCATGAAAAAGATCGCCTCTGTTCCATAATTCTTGAAGAGACTGGTCTGCACCAGAAATAACTACGGTGTCAAAACCGAAAAGGAAACCTGCTAAAGCCACGGTTATGGACCAGTAAAAGAGTTTTTTTGAATTCATTTTTTTAGATAGGGTTGGTTTTGTAGACGAATATAAAGTTTTAAAGGGTTTTAACCTTCATTAAAATTGACGTTGAATTGTCTTAAGAAGTCTTTGATGACCTTAACGTGAACGCATTCACCAAGGTGGAGGAATGAATAGTCGTTAATGGTTTTATTTTCACCGTTTATTTGTATTTCTTTATTCTCTAGATCAAAACCCAAATGGAGATGCTTGGTTTGGGATTGCATGCCGTAAATGATGCCATTTTGGTCAAAAAGTGGGCCACCACTTTGCCCTCTAAGGCCGGGGGTACTTAACTCAATTCCTGCTATTTTACCGCTTTTATCTCCAGTGAATCGGGTTATCATTCCGTCCATCGGAAACTGTGGGGAGTTAATTACGCCATTATTGGTCCATTCTATATCGTCTTTGGTTTTATTAAAACGGAAGTTGTTAAACTCTGGGAATGGGAAACCCAACCTGCACAGCGTTTTTCCTTGTCTTATGGCCGTGTCATCTTTTTTAAAGACAGGGAAACGATTAACATTTAGTTTTTTGAAGCCATTGAATTTTAAAATGGCGAGGTCGTATTCTGGATGTGTGTGAATAGTGAGGTCAGAGATGCTTTCTGCACAGTTAATAAACTTGGATTTTAATTGTGCGGGGCTGGATACGTTGAGCTGATACTTTTGTGCTAAAACTTCTTGTTCTTGCGTGGAAAGGGAAGGGTTAAATGCTGCTTTAAAAGCATTGAACTGCTCATTTATTTTTTGAGAATTTATCAAAACATCTGCTACATGTTTGCAGGTCAAAGCATATCCCTCGTCATTTACAAAAAATAAGGTAGCCGCTCCTGGAATTATTTTTTCTGATAGATAATTTCTATTGATGGTATGAACGGCTCGGGTAAATCCAGAAGCTATTTCTATGGCGGAGGTAAACATCTTGCATTTTATTGATGGAGTCATAAAAATAAAGAGAAGACTCCACGAGTCTTCTCTTTATAGCATATAAGATGCTTTTAATTACAAATACTTCCCAACAAATTCTGCAAATTCACTTTTCATTTCTTTAAACAACGTTTGAAAAACTTCCATTCTGCCTTCCAAAGAAGAATCGTGGTCTATTTTTCTATGATCAGCTGCAACGGGGTTTTCCTTCACACTTTTTTCCACTAAGTCTTCTTCAATGGTTATTTCATGTTTTAACCTATCTATCTCTTCTTTCTGAATGATAAATTGATTTTGAAATTTCTCTACCTCTCCTTTTACAACTTCACTGGTGTTTTTAATGCTGACCTCAGAAAGTCGAACTTTTAAAATACCTAATTCATCTTCATAAAAATCAAGATCCTTAGTCCATTCAGAATGAGTAGCGTGTAGGTCAAATAAATATGCTTGTGCTTCCATGATGTTTCTCTTTGTTTTTGTTACAACAAAGTAAAGACATCGAGACTCCAGAAATCATGAGGGATATCAGAATGGAGGGTGGTGTTAAACAGTTAAAATAAATTTGTAGTAGGGAAAACCTCAAAGTCCGGTATAGGTGTAAATTACAGTTGCGGTATAAGTTCTAGCAGGAATTAATACGCTCATGCCCGTTATCTTGTATTGTATAGGAATATCCACATATTTAGCTGTTCCTGTAAAAAATGGTAAGGGGAGAGCTGTTACTTCTTGGTAGTTTTCTCCACCAGAAATACTTGGTCCAATTATTCCAGTAAGCCAGTTTCCAATACTCGTTCCGTCTCCATTTCCAGATCTTCTTGCGTGAAGCTTAAGTCTTAAGCCCAAGTCAACGTCTGTCATAGAAACACTAACATTCCATTTTAATAGTCCTAATGGTAGTCCGATTGGTAAAAGTGGTGAAATGTTTATTTCTGTTTGACTTTGGTCGCTGAACACAAAATAGTCGGATGGATAATCATCTCCAGCGTCTACAATTACTGTAGGGTCTATAACAGGATTCCAAGTTCCTCCTGTTGAGGAAATTGTTATCTGGGCATTGGCTATAAAAACGCCAAATAAAGGAATGAATATGCTTATAAATTTCTTCATTAGTTATCCATTATAGTAAAGGTTAGCCCTATATTATTCCCAGTAGAGGCTGTTAATAAAGACACATTGGTGACTTCCAGCCTATAACTTACGGCATGTCCTTTGTTTACGCCACTACCCGTGAAAGAAGAGCCAATATTGTTGATGGCTACTTTCTGACCCACGGCTGGTATTTCTATTTTTCCAGAACCCGTGCCTAAAACGCCTCTATCAAGCGAAAGCGAAGCATTTGATACAATGATATATAGTTTTGTGCCGGGCGGAATGGAACCATAATCTTTTTGTACCATAACTTTTCTAGAACGTAATAATGGCAAAGAAGAGGTATAGTTAATCCATTTCTCATCATTTAACTGTACAGCCAAGTCTAAACTGCCCGCCTCAGAAGGAGAGGGCAGGCTAAGATTTACCGTACTATTATCTGGTTCTATGTCTAATAGAGCAAAGGACGATAGACTTACACTGGCTCCAGCGGTAGTCACTTGAGCATAACTAAGATTACTTAGTAGAAATAAAAGATGTAATATGAAGCACTTTCTCATAAACCTGAAAGTCTAATGGTTTCTTCCTGAAAGCGGACATTCTTCTTTCTGTCAGCCAATAAAAAGTTGTATTCCGACTTTTCTCCAAACTTAACTAGAAGACTGGTCTCAGGGTTCTGTATGGTAAAATAACGTCTTATTTCTCTAGAAATAATTCTGAGAGAATAAGCCTCTTCTTTAAGGCCATAGAAGTTAAACTCTCCTTTCTGGTTGGTGGTGGTAAATTTTGAAAAATTATCATTATAAACTTCCACAAGCACATTATTGAAGTTTTGAGTTCTATTGGCATTACCTTCCTTGAAAACAATTGCCCCAGAAATATATCCAGTTTTTATGGCGTTCATTACCAGTCTTTTGGTGGTGTCTTTTAGTACTTCAACTACCAGAGGCCACTTAACATCAATGGCATTTTCAAATCCAAGTGAAGATTTATCTAAAGATAAATTGTACTTACCCGCTTCTAGGTCATTTATTTTAAATTCCCCTTTGTTATTCGTAACCACTTTTTCTCCATTGAAGTTAAAGATCACCCCTTCCGTTTTCACTCCCTGTACCTGTCCTATAATAGCTCCTAAACCTTTTTTCTTATTTACTGGCGTGTTTAGGCTAAGGGTGTATTTTAAAGAGAAAAGTACATTCCTATTATTGTTAACAAACGGATTTTTTCTGTAAAATGCATCCAAAGTTATGGCATGCTCCTTAAAATCAAATTTCACCTTACCATTTAATATATCTCTACTAGTGTATAGTTCTTCTAATGAATAATTGTTTCGATAGCTTAATTTAAATTTGAAGAAGTCTCGGTAAGAATATCCTAGATTCATTCCGTAATAGATAAATTCAGTTTGAGCAGTGGTTTTAGCATATCGGGCGGTATTTAAATATTCTCCAAAAACTCCTAGAGCCAGGTTCTTTTCGGTTTTATAGTTCAAATCTAATCGGCCTTTGTATTGTTTATTATAACCATTAGAACCATCTTTTATAAAAAGTAGGTCTTGCGTATCTCCCGAGTCACCTTCTACTTTCATTTGAAAGCTCTTTAATCTCGTATTAAAAGTTAATCGAGCTAATTTTTCTTTATAGTGATAAGACTTGGCATCCATTCTGTCTTCACGCTCACCTAAGACAGAAGAAACGCTCAACCTCGAATTGTCACTAAATCTATAAGAAAGAATAGCCGAATTATAATCGGAATAAGGGGCTGAAGCTAAATAAATACTGTCTAAACTGGCATTGGTTCTATTGATTGATTTAGAAATACTGATATCAAACCTTCTTGAAAATTGGTAATTAATGGCGTTATTCAGCAAAAGACTATTATTATAAAATCCGTAATAGGTTTTATCTGTAAATATGGTGTTTGAATTAATTACCAGTCTTTTAAGTTTTAAAACCCCATTGCTTTGGAAGGCTGTTGCGATTTTTCCGTCGGTATAAGAAAGTCCACCTTCCATTTCTAAATTGTATTTCTGCTTGTCAACCTCGAAACCAATATTCAAGAAATCTGTAACAAGTGGCTGTGCGGCATTGATATGTTCTTTTCTAAGAATGGAGGTTTTGAAACTAGCACTTTCTCCTAAATTCCAAGTTGAGTTTAGCCAATATTCTCTTTGAATAGAAGAAATGAATCTGGGTTCTAGATAGACGGCATTAATCGTAGCTTTATCTAGTTTATGAGATACACTAATACCCCTAGCAAATCTAGAATATTCCGTCAATAGAGAGAGATTAAAGGTTTGATCACCTAGACTGACGTCAAGTTTTTTATTGCTATACTTAACGAAATATTGGTCGGTAACACCAAAACGGGCTATTTTGAAATTATTAGGACCTCTCGCAATAAAATCAAGATGGTGTTTAGAGGCATGATCAAGATGACCAGAACCCGTAATGTCAAAAGAAAACAGCCCTAAAGTTTCAGTGCCATAGGAGTACTGATTGTAAAGAAGACTTGCTCTTATTGGAAATCTTAAATAAGGGTCATTCCTTTTTTTGTTATTGATAAGATATGGAACCGTAAAATTAGAACTATAAGCCTGGGTATTTTGGCCAGCATATGCACTGAGGTCAAAAGTGAGATTGGTTTTCCCGTTACTACCAGAAGGTAACATAGTAACCACTTTTACGGTTTTGCTCTCACCGCTTTGTAATTCAAAATTTCTATTACCAGAGACATCACCGTTTCTACTTTTAAGCCAAATAGTCTCCACGGAATTTCCGGTGTTTTTTACTAAATATTCTATTTCGGTCCTATCACTTTCTACAATATACTCAGGCTGGTTTATGGGAATGACTTGAAGGTTTGAAAATTTCTGTAGCTCCACGGCAATAGCGGTGGAAGCTAAAAATTTGCCATCATTTAATAAATTGATGTCAATGGCATGTACGCCACTTTCCGCGAATCTATTATTTTGTATAGCAAAATAGAATTGATGTGGTACCCCCTTTTTTAAGGTAGAAGGGCTTGTTTGAGTAATAATTCTAAAACCATTTGGGATATTAATAAGTATCGAAACATTATTTAAGTCTTCCGTTATTTCTGATATCACAATAAAAAATACCTGTTTTTTATCGTTCTCTATTTTTAGAGTGGATTCTCCCGTGTTTTGTATAGTAAGTTGTTGTCCCCAAAGAGGGAGATTAATGAAAAAAAGCAGAAATATTTTAAAGGTATTTCGCACACTATTAGATCTCTAAATCAAGATTGACACCTACTACTTCGTTTTGATATTCTGCAAAAAGCACTGCTTTGTATTTACCTTTCTTAAGTTCTTCCAAGCCTATTTTGAATGATTGGCAATTTCTTGGGTAAACATTTCTAGGGGCTATTAAAAGTTTTTTAACTTCAATTCCATCTTGGTCAAATACTTGAAGTTCCATGGATGGGTACACTAAAAAATTGCCATCATTTTTAAGTATAACATTAATGAGCTGGTTATTTTCGGGGTCTTTACCCAGTTTGATGTCTGTAAAAGATAAATCATTGGAGCCACTGCTACCTAAATTTGAAACTATCTGAATGGCATAACGGATTTTGGTGCCAACTTCAACCCCTGGTTTTGTTTTATCTATGGATATAGGTTCAACCCCCTCTACCATCACTAATGACCAAAAGGAGCCCTGCGTATAATCTCCATGAGAAAAATCTATCTGATAATTAATCTCATATTCTTCTTTTGAGCCAAGAGTCACTTCTTGAGTTTCTAATTTTAAGAAACCATTCAGCGAACCTTCTACGGTTCCTGGTTCTGTATAGTTGACTTCTCCGTCACATTTAATAGAGAGATCAT
>NZ_JBSRVI010000177.1:0-23331 GCF_055134445.1 Arcticibacterium sp. | reverse complement strand
TTTCAATGCGAAAATCAAAGCTTTTAGATCTAGGTTTAGAGGTGTCAGGAGTATTGAATTCTTCCTTTTTAGACTATGTCAAATTTATGCTTAAAGAACTCATCCCCCAGATTTTGCTCTTGACCCTTTATGAGGTCTAGAGTGCTGCCAATTTACGATGTAGAGATAGGACACAGAACGGCTTCTATGTGTAATATTGGAAATATAAACCTACGAACTAGGAGCAGAGCTAGAATGGCACCCAAAACGAGGCAAATTCAAAAATAATGCAGAGACCAATGCCCTTTTAAATGGGAGCGGAGCATGGGATTTTAATTTGGGATAATTGACTCGTTTGAATCAAATTATCATCGATGGAAAGTGGGGAGTTTTTTTTAACTATTTCGTATTGAGGTAAGTATGTAGCGATAGTCTTTAAGTGATTACTTTTGAAACGATGCTTTTTTTTCTTAATACAACTTGTCTGAATTCAAGACTATGAGTTTTAAAAAATCAGTAAAATTATTTGCAATGAATTTTACCGTTCCGTCAAATTCGTTCTTGAATCCATAACCTAGATAAATTTTGTTGTCTTTTTTTGAAAGTCCAATCCAAGGACTGTTCAACATAAAATCGAACGAATTCATCACTATATTCAAGGTATTCGGAAATTATTTTTTTGTGATTCCAGATTTGTTGCCTTTCAAAACTACAATCTTCTTTATAGCCGTTTGCTGAATTGTAGAATTTGACAAAATCATAGGGAAACTTATAGACAGTGATTTTTTCTAGTTTATTCAAATCGTTTGAACAAAATCCAAGATTTAGAGGAATATCGAGTTCTTTTAGTTCATTAATTAACTTAGGTGTCATTTTTTTGTTTCAGTAGATCGAGCGTTAAACGTAATAATCGTTTTCCAAAATAATAGGCACTAGTAGCTTATTTAAAACTTGCTATTTTCTCAGTTATGTTTTTGCGTAGAGAAGAATTTATGTCCTTAACTGTTTTGTTGCTTTGAATAAGGCGTGAGTCACCTAATCCACTCACTATTCTTCCCAACGAGCACAAAAGGCTTCTTCATTCTAGCTTCAATGAATCTGCTTGTGTTTTTATGGTTGTATTTGTCAAAGAATCCAAAAACAAAAACGTCTACTGTTAAGTATAGGCACGCTTATGTTAGTCTCTACCAAAGCTAAATCACCATGTTGTCACCTTGTCGCCATTCAGAATAGAATAAACGTGACATACTAATTTTTCTGATTTATGAGAAGTTTTAATATTGCCACTTTAAAGTTCTTTTAGCCTTTTGATAATTAAGAAAATTCCTTCAACCCAAAATCCACCGCCCTTGCTGTCAATGCCATATAAGTTAAGGAAGGATTTACATAACTGCTACTGGTCATGCACGCTCCATCGGTTACAAAAACGTTTTCACAGCCCCATATTTGGTTGTTTTTATTGAGGACAGAGGTCTTTGGATCGTGCCCCATTCTGGCAGTGCCCATTTCATGTTTTGATAAACCTAGCGGAGGTTTTTCGCTTCGGTAAGTGCTTACGTTTTTGACGCCACAAGCCTCCAGAATCTCTCCAGCGGTTTGTTCCATGTCTAAACGCATCTTCATTTCATTTTCCTTAAATTCAGCATCAAAAACTATTTTAGGAATACCATATTTATCTTTTTGACTTTCATGTAGATACATTCTGTTTTCTTCATAGGGTAAACATTCTCCAAAAGAACTCATACCAGCTCCCCAACCGCCTACTTCAGACATACTTTCCTTAAATTCCGCACCGAAACTTGGTTGCCCGGCAGTATTTCCTTTGGCTCTATTGGCGTAGCCCTGATAATCAAAACCTCTGACGTAGTCTTGTTTGTCGCCATTGATATTTCTGAATCTTGGTATAAAAAAGCCAGCTGGTCTTCTGCCGTAATAATACTTATCTAAAAAGCCATCTACCTCTCCTCTGGCACCCACTCTTGAGTGATGGTCCATAAGGTTTTTGCCTAGCATGCCGCTCTCGTTTCCTAAACCATTCGGATGCCTGTCGGATTTTGAATTGAGCATAATTTGTGTAGTAGCTATGGTGGAAGCATTTAGGAAAAGTATTTTGGAGAAAAACTCTGAGCTCTCCATGGTTTCGGTGTCTATCACCTGTACACCTTTTGCTTTGCCAGAAACGTCGTCTAGAATAACCTCGCTTACCACGGCATTGGTGAGTACGGTTAGGTTTCCTGTTTTCATAGCGGCAGGATATGCTCCAGCATTGGTACTATAATATCCTCCAAAAGGGCAGCCTTTTGCACACATGTTTCTGCTTTGACAGTTGGTCCTTCCGAGCGAGCGTTGCTCATCCGTAGGTTCAGTCAGGTGAGCCACTCTGCCTATAGTTATGATGCGTTTATCGCCATATACGTCCACCATTTTTGACTGAAAATCTTTCTCTACGCAGTTGAGCTCAAATGGCGGCTGAAACTCACTATCAGGAAAGTGATCTAAGCCTAAGGCCTGCCCACTCACGCCTACAAATTTTTCTATTTTAGAATACCATGGAGCCACATCATTATAACGTATTGGCCAATCGATGGCTATACCTTCTTTTAAATTGGCCTCAAAATCTTGTGGACCCCATCTTAAAGCTATGCGTCCCCAAAGCAATGATTTGCCCCCAACACCATAGCCACGGTACCAGTCAAAAGGTTTTTCTCTTTCATAAGGATTTTCCTCAAAAGGCATCCAAAACTGGTCGTTTGTTTCATTTATTGGGTAAGAACCTTCGGAAGTCATGTACGGAAACTTATCCTTTATTTCATTTGTAAGCCCGCCATGATGAGGCAGGTTCCAAGGGTCCGTCATGGCATGTGTATAGTCTGAAATATGTTCTCTTTTAGGTCCACGCTCTATCATGAGCACTTTGAGCCCTTTTTCTGCAAGCTCTTTGGCGGCTATTCCGCCGCTCATTCCACTACCTACCACTATGGCTTCATACGTTTGAGTTTCTTTTCCTGAAGAGTTGATATACATCTTTTTTTTATTTCAATTGGGGCGTTCAAATTTACAAATGGATTTCTTTTTTAGAGGTGCTAGTCGTAGTTTAAGCCAAATTTCAAGACCTCTTTTCTATTTGTTCTTATTATTAAGTAGTTTTAGACGCAATAATTCCTTAAAAATGATCAAAAAAATTCTTTTAGCTCTTCTAGCAGTACTTTTTATAATTCAATTTATAAGACCAGAGAGAAATATTTCTGAAAGTATTTCTGTTAATGATATCAGTGCCAAATATGCCGTACCTGAGGCTGTGCATCAGATATTGAAAAAAGCTTGTACCGACTGTCATTCTAATAATACAGTTTATCCGTGGTATGCTAATATTCAGCCTGTGGCTTGGTACTTAGATGATCATATCCAAGATGGCAAAAAGCACTTTGACATGTCTGAATTTTTGGCTTACGAACCATGGAAAGCTCATCATAAATTAGAAGAGTTAGAAGAGGAAGTAGAAGAGAACAAAATGCCATTCGACGATTATGTAAGAATTCACGAAGAGGCAGACTTAACTTCAGAAGAAAAGTCAAAATTGATAGCTTGGTCAAAAGGGATTAGGGCAGAAATGGCAGCTGATAGTACCTTAGATTTAACCCGTCCTAAAAAAGATTAATATAGTATCTAGCTAAGCTTATAAAACGGTAAGCTTTAAGATGATTTTTTCCTGTTTTATAAGAAAATGAGATAAATTCCGACCTTAATTGCTAAAAGCCGTATGAATATGTTAGATTCCCTTTATCCAGTTTGGGTAGTTTGGGCAGTCTTTATTTTGTAAATTGACAATTCAATCAAACGGAAAGAATATGTCATTATTATTATTTTTAGGACTTGCAGCTATTATCGCAAGTTTTGTTCTAAACAACCCTACATCACCGCTTCAGCGGATGTCTGGTGTTATTAGAATTGCTGGCATTGTACTTTTAGCGTTAGGGGCACTGTCTAAGGCTGTTATCCAAATAGATCCAGGTCAAGTAGGTGTTCAAGCTCTTTTCGGGAATGTTCAAGAAGGTACTTTAGAGAGTGGTCTTAATATTGTAAATCCATTGGTGGAGGTGAGGGAGTTTGACATTAAAACTCAAAACTATACCATGTCCGGAATTAATGATGCGGGAAGTAAAGATGGGGATGATGCCATTAAAGCCCTGTCTCAAGATGGGCTTGAGGTTACTATTGACCTAACGGTATTATATAGAATCATACCTTCAAGTGCACCTTCTATTTATAGGGAGTTAGGTACGAGTTATAGAGATTTGATAGTTAGACCAATTGCCAGAACTAGAATTAGAGATTTGGCTGCTAACTATGAAGCAGTTTCGCTTTATTCTTCTAAAAGAGAAGAGTTTCAAGCCAAGATTTTTGAAGCTATTGATAATGATTTCACCTCTAGAGGTTTAGTGTTAGAGCAGCTTTTGGTGCGTAACATCACTTTGCCAGAGTCTGTAAAGAAAGCTATTGAGTCAAAAATAAATGCCGAACAAGATGCTCAGAAAATGGAGTTTGTACTTCAAAAAGAGAAACAAGAAGCGGAACGTAAAAGGGTAGAAGCAAGAGGTATTGCCGATTATCAAGAAATTATCGCATCTACTTTAACTACTAAGCAATTACAATATGAAGCTATTTTAGCTCAGAAAGAGTTGTCATTGTCGCCAAATGCTAAAGTGGTGGTTATGGGAAGTGGTAAAGGAAATATACTTATCAATCAATAATGATTTGATAGATGCCAAAAATTTAGGCCACCCTAGGGTGGCCTTTTTTAAATCTACACTGGATTATTAGTCGTGTAGCACATAATTGACTTTTAGTTACATAAGAATTCGTATGTAACTTTTTTTGTGGTGATTTCCCCATTTCTCTCTGTGGTTATTTCAGAGGTAGTAGGAAGCCCTTTCTTGTTATAATTGTATATGATGCTGGTTTTTTGATCTACTTTGCCATTTTCATCATATATCTTTCCTGAAACTAAGTTGTTTTCACCGAAAAGGCTGAAAAAATTGTTGGCTAATCCTACAAAACCAAGTGCGGCTGTTTTATAAGCTTTAGGATTAAACTGTGGTTTGTCGTCATATTTGTCTCCCACAAAAGCCAGTTTTTCTGGCTCTCCATCAAAGCTTGTATACACCTGACTGACATTGGCTCCATTATAAACGAGTCTGGTATTGCTGGAAAGCTGTTTACCAAATAGCGTTACGGTGGTCACCACTGCAGTAATTTTACCATCACTTAAAACGAAAGCATTTTTCTGTATAGGAATACCAGACATACTAGTTTTGGTCTCGTTTACTCTACCTTTATCATCATAGATATACTCTACTTTTAATTTTTGAGTTTCGTTGTTACTTTCCACTTCCATGGTTTGGATCACATTTTTGGCGTCGTATCTAAAACTCATGGTGGTCTTAGGGTCTTCTAAGCTATAAATTCTCATTAAATTAGATTGTACGTATTCAAAATCCGTGATACTATTGCCTTTATCGTCAACCATTGCTAAGAGTGGACACACCGAATCTCCTCCAAAAGGGTCAACGTCGCCTTTTTTCTTTTTACAAGAAATTACCAAAGGGTAAAGCAGTACTAATAATAAAAATTTGCTTAAAACCTTTCTCATAATCAGTTCTTCCATCATTATTAAATAGATCTACAATAATTGTACCGATAACGTATCTACGTTTAAGCTTTTACAATCTGCCCTAATGTTTGATTGTTTACAATCAATGTGCTTTTTAATAGGTATATGCTGTAAATCATATCATTGCCAAGGTATCCTTTGATAGAAATTTTACTATCTTGCCTCGTAATCTGTGATTTGTTTAGATAGGAATCACATCATATATAATTCTAATGAAACCCCTATGGCAAAAATCCTCGTAATTGATGATGAAAAAAGTATCCGAGATGCTCTGAGAGATATTCTAGAGTATGAAGGCTACCAAGTTGATGAAGCTAAAGATGGTCAGGAGGGGCTAGAGATGGTATTGAGTGCCCCCTATGATGTAGCACTTTGCGACATAAAAATGCCCAAACTAGAGGGTTTGGATGTGCTTCAAAAAGCCAAGGAAGAAGGCTCCATAACACAATTTGTGATGGTTTCTGCCTTTGGAAATGTAGAAAATGCTGTTGAGGCTACTAAAAGAGGAGCTTTCGACTTTATAACTAAACCACCAGACTTAAATCGACTTTTAGTAACGGTTAGAAATGCCATTGAAAAAGCCAACGACGTAGAAGTTATAAAAACGCTTAAGAAACGAGTTTATAAGAAAAACGAAATTGTGGGTGAGTCCGCTATCATCATGAAGGTGAAAGAAACCATTGATAGAGTAGGTCCTACTGAGGCTCGTGTATTAATTACGGGTCCTAATGGTTCTGGTAAGGAAATGGTGGCAAAACAGATTCACGAGAAAAGTAATAGGTTAAAGAAACCGCTTATTGAAGTTAACTGTGCGGCTATTCCTTCAGAACTTATTGAAAGTGAACTTTTTGGTCATGAAAGAGGTGCTTTTACTTCGGCTGTGAAACAGCGTATTGGTAAGTTTGAGCAAGCAGATAATGGAACCTTATTCTTAGATGAGATAGGAGATATGAGCCTTTCTGCTCAGGCTAAAGTTCTTAGAGCTTTACAAGAAGGAAAGATTACGAGAGTAGGCGGAGAAAAAGAAATAAAAATTAATGTAAGGGTACTTTCGGCTACCAACAAAGATTTAAGACAGGCTATTGCGGATAATGATTTCAGAGAAGATTTATTTCATAGACTAAATGTAATTCCAATTCATGTACCTGCTCTGGCAGAAAGGGTAGAGGATATACCAGCATTGGCAGAAAAGTTTTTACAAGATGTAGGCGAAGACTATACAGACCAGCCGCTTAAGCGTTTTTCTCCGGAAGCCATGGAGCAAATGAAAAAACTACCTTGGACAGGAAATGTAAGAGAGCTTCGCAATGTGGTAGAACGTTTGGTGATTATGTGTGGTGAAGTGATTCAGGCAGATGATGTAAAGCTTTACGCTGGAATGGGGCTTTAAGAAGAGATATTTTAAGTATTTTTAAAAGTGAAGTGTTTGATTTAGTTCAATGCTTCACTTTTTTTCGTTCTGGACTGTTATTTAGTATTTCTCAATCTATTTAGTTTATGAAGTCAATAAAGTTTCCTTCGGCTCATACCGTTCTGTTTATTATTGCTGCAGTGGTAGCTCTTTTAACTTGGGTATTGCCTTCTGGGGAATACGATAGACTTGTGTATGATTCGGATAATAATTCATTCAAACAGACGGGAGAATCTAACAGCGAATATCCAGCCACTCAAGAATCTTTGGATAAATTAGGGATAAAAATACCTTTAGAAAACTTTACAGATGGAAGTATTTGGAAGCCCATAGGAATTCCTGGGAGTTATCATGAAACGGCCTCAAAACCACAGGGAATATTGGCGTTTTTTCAAGCTCCGTTAAAGGGTATTGTAGAGTCCATTGATATCATATTATTTGTGCTCATTTTGGGAGGAATGATAGGGGTAGTGCATAGCACCAATGCTTTTGACTCCGGAGTGGCTAGCTTATCTTCTTTGTTAAAAGGTAAAGAGTTTCTATTGATAATCATAGTAACTTGTTTAATGGCGGCTGGAGGTACCACCTTTGGTTTAGCAGAAGAAACCATTGCTTTTTATCCTATTCTAGTTCCCGTTTTTTTAGCAGCAGGGTATGATGCCATTGTAGCGGTGTCTTGTATTTTTATCGGATCCACTATTGGTTTGATGGCAGGTACCACAAATCCTTTTTCTGTAATTATTGCGTCGGATGCTGCGGGTATTAACTGGCTTTTAGGCGTGAATGGTAGGTTATTGATGCTTTTAACTGGAACCATGATATGTCTGTGGTATATTTTGAGATATGCTAGAAAAATAAAGCTAAATCCTAAAAGTTCAATTATCCATGATCAAAAAGAAGAGATAGAAAAGGCTTTCTTTAATAAAAAAGGAAATGTGATTGAGCCCCTGACATTGAATCAAAAAATTGTTTTGGGAATTTTCATTTCGTGTTTTGTTATTATGGTTTATGGTGTTTCTGTACTGGAATGGTGGTTTCTAGAGATGACAACCGTGTTTTTTATAGGAGCGGTATTAATTGGAATTGTAGGGAGAGTCAATGAAATGAAGTTTGTCAAGGCATTTATTTCAGGAGCCAATGATTTATTAAGTGTAGCATTAATTATTGGAATTGCCCGAGGAATCACCGTTTTGATGGAGAATGGTCAAATTTCAGATACGCTCCTTGATGCTGGCTCCGGATTAGTTTCTGATATGCCGAAAGGTATTTTTGTTAATATTTTATACTTCGTTTATGTAGGTTTGTCTTTGTTTATACCCTCTTCTTCTGGAATGGCGGTGCTCACCATGCCAATTTTTGCTCCCTTGGCTGATGTCGTAGGAATAGGGCGTGAAATGATAGTGAACACATACATTTATGGGCAAGGCCTCATGACCTTTATAAACCCTACCAGCATGATTCTGGCATCACTTACTATGGTGAACGTAGGTTATGATAAATGGCTTAAGTTTATTTGGCCGCTTGTCTTGATTTTGACATTACTTTCTATGCTATTTTTAACCTTAGGCGTTTATCTCTTTTAATTAGCAAAAAGGAGAAAAATGGCTACCGCCCCCAAAACAAGAATCCAACTCACAAAGAAGGGTTTCCACGCTTTCCATTTCTCATGTTTATTTAAGTTTTTATACTTTCTGGGATTCTTTTTTGAAATGAGCTTTCTCAAGAAGAATATGCCAGCCGCTAAAACTCCCAAGGAGAGGATATAGAAAACCCATGGCCAAAACACATAGCCAGAACAACCTAGACTACAGGCCATTACTAAACCAAAAAAGGTCAATGGAAGGCTTAATAAAAAGAGAAATCCGTAGAGTATTTTCCTTTTGGTAGAAAAACTCATTTTCTTTTTTTCTTTCTCTCTTATTTTTATCTGGACCTTGTTTTTCTTCATCGTTTCAGCCAGGAGCCCACTCTTCGGGCTAAGCTGCACATCATTAGCTAATATACCATGGCTGTTTCTGTTCGAGTCTAAACTTGAAAACAGGCTACCTGTAAAGAAATATAGAGCCCAAGAACAGCTCATGATCAAGAGGCCATTTTTATAGAAGCTCTTATAATGCCTTCTTTTGGTGTTTTTTCTTATTAAGACATAGACCAATGAAAGGAGTAGAATGCACAATAAAAGATATTCATTGCCGGTAATGGGTGCTATGATGGTTTTTCCAAGGTAAAAAGCAATGGACAATCTTAAAATTTCTGATAAAATTAACAGGAAGCGTGCCGCAATAATGTTTTGAGACGCCCACTTGGAGGCACTGTTATTTAACAGATTAAGATTCATATTTGATATGGAGTTGATACGCCAAAGTAACGCTTAAAACATTGAAAAAGATTTTTTTCTATGCCTTTTGTGTCAACAGGGTATGGCAGTATCCTTATCTTTGTGGAGTGAATAGAGAATATATGCAATTAACACATCGTCCTAGAAGAAACAGAAAAAGTGCTGCCATACGATCAATGGTGGAAGAGACGACACTTTCTGTCAATGATTTCATTTTTCCAATGTTTGTTACGGGTGGAGAAAGAAAGAAAGAAGAGATTAAATCTATGCCCGGAATATTCAGATACTCTTTGGATATGTTACTCGCTGAGCTAGAAGAAGTAGTGTCTTTAGGTATAAAATGTATTTGCCTTTTTCCAAATTATCCAGACGAAAAAAAGGATAAGTATGCCACTGAAAGTATAAAACCTGAAACTCTTTATCTAGAAAGTTTAAGACAGATAAAATCCAAATATCCTGAGTTGGCATTGATGACAGACGTGGCTATGGATCCTTACAGTTCTGATGGGCACGATGGAATAGTGGAAGATGGAAAGATAATTAATGATGAAACGGTAGAGGTGCTATGCCAAATGGCTGTAGCTCAGGCCAGTGCAGGGGCAGATATTATAGGGCCATCAGATATGATGGATGGAAGGATTGGTGCCATTAGAGTAGCTCTGGATGACGCCGGTTTTGAGGATGTTAGTATTATGGCTTATTCTGCCAAATATGCCTCAGCATTTTACGGCCCCTTTAGAGATGCTTTGGAGTCCGCACCCAAGTTTGGAGATAAGAAGACCTATCAAATGAACCCCGCTAATATTAAGGAAGCCCTATTTGAGGCGGAATTAGATTTTGCCGAAGGGGCAGATATGTTAATGGTGAAACCTGCGTTTAGTTACCTTGACGTTATAAAAGCACTGAACGATAATTTTGATATTCCCGTAACGGCTTATAATGTTTCTGGCGAATATGCCATGATAAAAGCCGCTTCCAATAATGGGTGGATAGACGGCGAAAAGGCTATGATGGAAATGCTTATCAGTATGAAAAGGGCAGGAGCCAGTGTGATTCTAACCTACTTTGCCAAAGAGGCAGCGGAGGTTTTAAATCGTAAAGCTTGATCTTTTATTTACCGGCAATTGCCACCGTTTTTAATATCTTTTCAATGATTTGCTCCGTGGTAACGCCATCTGCGTCTGCTTCGTAATTTAAGATAATTCTGTGACCAAAAACATCTTTTACTAGCGGCTTAATGTCTTCTGGTAAAACATAGTCTCTGCCATCAAAGAAGGCGGTAGCCTTGGCGGCGTTGTATAAGGCAATGCCCGCACGGGGAGATACACCAAACTGTACATAATTGGCTTCTAAATCCAGTCCATAATCAGCAGGGAATCTGGAGGCAAATACCAGCTCAATAATATACCGTTCCAGCATATCAGAGATATTTACCTTGTTTATTTCATGACGAATTTGACGGATGTCTTCGGCCGTTAAAATAGTTTGAGGTGTATAATGCCAATCAAGGTTGGTCATGCGTCTTATCACTTCTAACTCACTGTTTTTGTCGAGATAATTCACAAAAACTTTCATCATAAATCTATCTACCTGAGCTTCAGGTAAAGGATAAGTACCTTCCTGTTCTACAGGGTTTTGTGTAGCCATTACAAGAAATGGTCTGTCTAATTGATAAGTTTCAGAACCTATGGTTACTTGTTTTTCTGCCATGGCTTCTAGTAGGGCAGATTGCACCTTGGCCGGAGCTCTATTGACTTCATCTGCTAAGATCAGCTGAGAGAAAATAGGGCCTTTTTTTACTTCAAAATCTCCAGACTTCTGATTGTAAATCATGGTACCTATTAAATCTGCAGGAAGTAAATCTGGCGTAAATTGAAGCCTTTTAAAACCCAAATCTAGCACTTGTGCTAAGGTATTAATGGTTTTGGTTTTAGCTAAACCTGGTACTCCTTCCAACAGGATGTGCCCTCCCGTAAAAAGTCCAATTAATAGTCTGTTAACGAGATAGTCTTGTCCTACTACTACTTTTTGTACCTCTTCAAAAACCGCTTTTATTTTGTCCTGAAGATATTGGTTTTCTGCCATTTAGAATTTTGGAATTTTGTGAAATTAAACAATTCGCTGCGAAAAACGATATTGACCTAGTTTTTAGCCAGTACGAAGCGGTCTTTTTCGTAAAAATCTTGTATTAATGATACGTTTTTATAATGATAAGACTCAAAAAGAGCTTTTGTTTCTGCCCCTAAATAGGCGTTTATTTCTACAGCAATGAAGCCGTTTGCGTTGAGGTGTGATTTGCCATATTTAGCTATAGCCTGATAAAAAATCAATGGGTCATTGTCTTCTACAAAGAGTGCCAGATCTGGCTCATAATTCAATACATTTTCTGCCATCTCAGATTTCTCAAGATTTCTAATGTATGGCGGGTTACTTACTATAATGTCAAAGTTTCCAGAGCCGTAGTTTAGAATGTCGGCTTCTATAAAATGAAGTTGAGCTGCAAGGCTTGTTGCATTTCTCTTGGCAAGGGCCAAAGCGTCTTTTGATACATCTAAAGCGGTTACTTTAGTATTTTCTAATTCTAAAGCTAAGGAAATGGCAATGCAGCCGCTTCCTGTGCCTATATCTAAAACGCTTGGGTTTGTGAATTCCTGAGATTTTATAAGGTCAATTATTTCTTCGGTTTCTGGTCTTGGAATGAGAACATCTTTAGAAACAAAAAACTTTCGATTTCTAAAGTAGGTGAAACCTACCACGTGCTGAAGAGGCTCGTTCTTGTTTAGCCTGTCGAGCTGTTTTTGAAGTAAAATTTTATCTATTTCAACAGCTCTATTGAGCACGATGTCTGTCTTACTTATTTGGTGTGCATCTTCTAACAATAAATAACTAACAGCTTCTTTCTCTTCAATAGAAAGCTGTTCTATACAAAATCTGAATAGGCTATTTGCTTCGGTATTTATCATTAAAAAAGGGAGAGCCTAGGCCCTCCCTGATTATAATATCTTAGAAAAGGGACTATAGCTTTCTTAGCCAAATGTTTCTAAACTGCGTTTTGTTGCCATGATCTTGAAGTGCAATGACATCGTCTCCATGGGCTTCTGTGTACATATGAAGACCAATATAGTTTGTTAAACCAGCTATAGTCGTATTGTTTTGAACCAACACGCCATTATGCAAAACGGTAATTCTTGCTGGTGCGTCTACTCTTCCGTCTGGCTTAAATCTTACGGCGGTGTAAATGACATCATAAGTGTTCCATTCTAATGGTCCACGCATTACGTTAACCAAAGGAGCTACATCTTTATATATCGCACCGGCTTGGCCATTTCTGTAAGTTCTGTTTTGGTAAGAATCCAAAATTTGAAGCTCATATCTTTTTTGTAAAAACAAACCAGAGTTACCTCTTCCCTGACTTACACCTTCTACTTTATCTGGTGCAGAAAACTCTATGTGTAATTGGATATCACCAAATTTCATTTTGGTTTGGATGCCACCGCTACCTGGCTTTACCTCTAAGTGGTCGTTATTTACGATAGTCCATGGTGCTGGTTTTGTGGCATCCAACTGGCTGGCCCATTGGTCTAAGTTACTTCCATCAAATAAAATGATAGCGTCAGAAGGGGCATCCCCAAGAACTTTTGCAGGTGTAACTACTTTGACTTCTGGCTCCCAAATTTCAGTCATTTCCGGCTTCATTGGCATTGGAGAAACCTCTGGTGGGGTGCTAGAGTATTGAGCAAATCCTGATATAGAAGTGGCCATTAAAGCCAATAAAATAATATTTTTCTTATTTGTCATAGGAATAGAGTTTATATAAATTTTGAGCTGCCAAAGTTACAAAGTAATGTTTAATCTTTCACTAAATTTGTACGAGCTAAAAAGTCTTTTACGCCACTTCTGCCGCTGTCCATCATAAGTCTTTTTTCCTCCTCGAGTACTTTTCTCACTCTAGGGCTCATGCCTAAGTCATTGATGAAAATGGTTCTGTGAACATCTTCTGGGTGTGGTGGGTTCACATTTCGCATTAAGATGCTTGATAAGGCAGACATGTAAGAGTTAAAATCGGAGATTTCATACGGAGCTATACCACTTCCATTTTTTACTTCTTGATTAATTTGTTCTTTTCTGTCCAATCTAAAACCTATGGTTTCTTGATTGAAAATGTGCTTTTCTTCATTGACACATTCGTTTAAGAATTTAGTGTCATCAAAAACTTCAATGGGGTAATTCATTAAAATACCGCCATCCACAAATAAGTGGCATCTGTCTTCTGGCGTGGGCTTATCTATAATTTTACCTTCAGGGTTTACCCAGAGAGCTTGATAGTAGATGGGTATAGACATGGATATTCTTACCGCATCTGCGATTCTCATTTTAGGATAAGTTTCGTAAGAGAATATAACCGACCGTTGATTCGACAAATCTGCTCCCACTACATATAAATCTCTAAATGGGTGAGCGTTGGCTAGTCTGTGTAGGTCTTCAAAAGTGAGATTCCTATTTCCTGTTCTGTTATAAATTAAACCTTCTATGGTGGCTAAAAAGCGGTCTCCCTTAAACCAACCATATTCTCCAAGCAGGCGTTTCGCCCCTTTGGGTATAAATCCGTCATCGTTAAAAGTCTCTACGGACGTGCTAGCAATAATCTCTGAAATGTCTTCTGCCGAGTATCCTATGGCTAGTAGGCTTGCTTGTATAGCACCTGCAGAGGTTCCTGCCACGCGTACGATATTCTTTAAAATGCCATTTTCTTCGAGTTCTAACATTGCACCACCATAAGCAATGCCCTTAATCCCTCCGCCTTCCATCACCAAGTTTCGGTAATTAAGGTTTTGCGATTTTGCTTGAAGATGAAACAGTATTAATATGCTGAGAAGTACCTTTCTTAAAAACATGGTTTAATTTAAAGTTTGCCTATTTGTAATAATGTAATTTGGGTAAAAAATGTTTCATTACTTAAACTTATCTTTGCTACGGAAATTGAAGTATTTTAAGATACTCCATATTAGTTCTAGATTTTAATATAGCTACGCTCAATGAAAGTTTCTTTAATTACGGTTTGTTATAATTCGGTAAAGACCATTGGTCATACTATTGAAACGGTTCTAAGTCAAGATTATTCAGATATTGAATATATTATCAAGGACGGAGGATCTACAGATGGAACTTTGGAGCTGTTGAGAAATTATGAAGGAAGACTTAAAGTGGTTTCGCAGCCAGATAAGGGCATTTATGACGCCATGAACCAAGGCCTTGGATTAGCCACTGGAAACGTTATTGGAATCATAAATTCTGATGATTTCTTTCCAGATAATGCGGTTATATCTAGAGTGGTGAATGCATTTTTAAAATCTGAAGTTGACGCTGTCTATGGAGATTTGGAATATGTGGATCCAGAAGAAGTAAGTAAGGTTACAAGAAACTGGAAGGCAAATGAATATGACAAAAACAATTTTTTGAAGGGTTGGATGCCACCACATCCTACTTTTTTTCTAAAAAAGGAATTGTATGAAAAGTTCGGTGTTTTTAAACCTGATTTTAAATCTGCTGGCGACTATGAGTTAATGCTCCGAATGCTTTATAAAGAAGGTGTAAAGGCTTCTTATATTCCGCATGTTCAAATGAAAATGAGGGCTGGGGGGGTAAGCAATATGTCTATAAAAAATAGAATGCGTGCCAATATGGAAGACAGAAGAGCGTGGAAGATAAATAATATCAAACCAAAGTGGTATACGCTTTGGCAAAAACCGCTTTCTAAAGTTTTTCAGTGGCTTAGCTAACCTCCAATACTTTCATGGCCTTGCCGCGAAAATCAAAGTTCTCCCCAGCTTTTTTACCTTTTAAAGCTTCTCCCATAGGGGATGCTAAAGAGGCTACCATCACTTTAATTTTGTCTACTTCAATGACCCCAATGCTCACACTGAGGAAAAAGACACCAATATTTGTTTTGACCAATGCTCCTTGGCCAGCTAACACATAGGAAGTTTCAGGGTTTATAATCGAAAGAATATCCCAGTCTATTTTGGCTTCGTGCCATTGCCTGGTATATAAGTTTAGATCATTATGAGCCATGGCTCTGCTGGTTTCAAATTTGTCTCCAGCAGAGCTTTTAGTATCTTCATTGGCTGCGTTTTGGGCTTCAGCCATTGCTTTTTTAGCTTCGGTAAGTCTTAGTTGTACCTTTTCTCTGGCTATTTCTAATAGTTTTTCTTTCACTTACCTTGTTTGCCCTGTTCCTCTTAGTATCCATTTCTCGGTAACCAGTTTCTCAAGAGCAAACGGTCCTCTAGCGTGTAGTTTCTGGGTAGATATACCTATTTCTGCACCCAAACCAAACTCTTCTCCGTCTGTAAACCTTGTAGAAGCATTATGGTAAACAGATGCGGCGTCTACTTCTCTAATAAATCTTTCTGCTAGATCGGTGTTAGCGGTGATGATGGCTTCTGAATGTCTAGAAGAATTAGCCTCAATATGCTCTAATGCTTCCTCCATGTCGTCCACGGTTTTGATAGATGCTTTGAAGTCTAACCATTCTTTTCCAAAATCTTCTGGCTCTGCTTTTTGTAATGATTCATAGCCATTTTTTTGGAAAATAGGATAACTAAAATCATCCGCAAAAACTTCGACATGGCTTTTTCTGAAACCATCAAGGATTTTAGGAATCAGCTCCTCGGCCACTTCTTTATCTATAATGGCAGTATCTAACGAGTTACATACAGAAGGTCTTGTTACTTTGGCATTTACTATAATAGCTGCAGCCATATCTAAATCTGCCGTTTTTTCTACGTAAGTATGGCAAACGCCAGCACCCGTTTCAATAGTCGGGATTAAAGAATTGGTTCTTACATAATTTATCAAGCCTGCAGAGCCTCGGGGAATGATAACATCCACATATTTTTCTGCTTTCAATAGTTCTTGCGTGTAAGCTCTGTCTGCTGGGAGTAAAGTTACAGCTGCCGTTGGGATATTAAATTCTTCCAAAACCTCATGGATTAATGAAACCAATAAAGTATTTGAAAAATGTGCTTCTTTTCCACCTTTTAAAATAGCCGCGTTTCCAGAACGAAGGCATAGCGATGCGACATCTATGGTTACATTGGGTCTCGACTCGTATATAATTCCAATCACCCCTAATGGATTAGAGACCTTTTGAAGCTTAAGTCCGTTAGGTAGCGTTCTTTCTAATATTACTTCTCCAACAGGGTCTTTCAGTTTGGAGACTGCTCTTAAAGCGTTCGCTAAACCCTGAATACGTACATCAGATAAGAGGAGTCTGTCGTATTTGGGGTCAGACTCTTCCATTCTATCAAGGTCTTTTTTATTTTCAACCTTAATTATTTCTATTGAAGATTCTATTTTAGAGGCTAATTTCAGTAAAATTTCACTTTTCTTTTCTGAACTTAAACCTGCTACTGCTTTTGATGCCTTGCGGCAATTGATAAAAATTTCTTCCAAAACACTGTTATTTTTTTAACAAAGGTCTTAAAAAATACTCGTTCATTTAAGTTTCTGGCTTCATTTCTAAGATTTCATTACTATTTTTAAGGCATTATTCTCTATACATAAACCCTAAAAAATGTTTTCAGAAAAGGATTTAGCACAGATCGAAAAAAGAGGAAGCGATTTAAAAATCGTGGAAGAACAGGTTGAAAACTTCAAAAATGGTTTTCCTTTCTTAAAAGCTCAAAAAGCTGCTACCATAGGAGATGGCCTTATTAAGTTAGATGACCAAGATGTCTCAGAAATGGTATCTTTTTTTGATACACAGGCTTCTAAAAAGAAGCTGTTAAAGTTTGTTCCAGCCTCAGGAGCCGCATCTAGGATGTTTAAGGCCCTATTTGCAGCTAAAGATGAAGGGAGAAAAGATGCAGCTGTAGATACTTTCGTGTCAGAGATAAATCGTTTCGCTTTTTCGGAAAGCTTGAAAAAGGTTACAGGAGGAAAATCAGAACCCCAAGATTTATTAGAGGGTTTATTAAATAGTGATGGATTGGATTATGGTTCATTGCCTAAAGGTTTATTAGAGTTTCATCAGTATGAAGACGGAACCAGAACGGCCGTGGAAGAACATATGGTGGAAGGAGCTGCATATGCCAACAGAAATGGTAGAGTTAGACTCCACTTTACAGTTTCTCCTGAACATAAGAGTAGATTTAAAGCCTTGATTCTGGATGTAAAGAAGAAGTATGAAGAAAGGTATGGGGTACAATTTCTCTTTAGCTTTTCTGAACAAAAGAAGGGTACAGATACCATTGCTGTAAACATGGATAATAGCCCTTTTAGAAAAGAGGATGGCAGTTTATTATTCAGACCAGCTGGTCACGGAGCTCTTTTAGAAAACTTAAATGAGCAGGATGCTGATGTTATCTTTATTAAGAATATAGATAATGTGGTGCCAGATCATCTTAAAGAAGATACTATAAAGTATAAGAAAGCTTTGGCTGGTTTATTATTTAGCTATCAGAAAAAGCTATTCAATTATGCTAAGAGATTGGATAAAACGGAGGTTTCGGACTATACCAGACAAAAGGCCTTGAGCTTTCTGAAATCAGAAATGAATGTAGTACCCCCAAAAGGTTTTAGGAACTGGTCGGCAGAAGATAAATTAGCATATGCCAAAGAAAAAATTAATAGACCTATAAGGGTTTGTGGAATGGTGAGGAATGTGGGTGAGCCTGGGGGTGGCCCATTTTGGGCACAAAATTCTGATGGTTCTGTTTCTCTTCAGATTGTAGAATCAGCTCAAATAAATTTTAGCAATGCTCGTCAAAAAGAGACCTTTGAAAACGCAACTCATTTTAATCCAGTGGATTTGATCGTTTCAACGAAGGATTTTAAAAGAGAGAAATTTGATTTACTTAAATTTAGAGACGCAAAAACTGGGTTTATTACAGAAAAATCTCAGAGTGGAAAATCTTTAAAAGCCCAAGAGTTGCCTGGTTTATGGAATGGAGCCATGGCAAATTGGAATACGCTATTTGTAGAGGTACCTTTAATTACTTTTAATCCGGTTAAAACCGTGAATGATCTTTTAAGAAAAGAACATCAACCGGCTTAATAGTCAGAAATTTGCGGATAATTTGGGTTTAAATTGATTGTATTTTTTAAAGAATTGTACTTTTCGAAGAAATATTGCATTTAATTAATCCATTTGTCTTTTGTCCCATTTGAATTTCCAACATTTGTAACATAATAATTAGTTAAACAAATGACTAAAAAGAAAATAACATTTTCATTAGCAGCAGATATAGTAGGAGATGCTACTTCTGGGGTTTTAGTAGGGGAGTTTAATAATTGGGATACTAGAAATGGTTTTGAGTTAAAGAAAACCAGTGATGGTTCTCTAACAACGACTATTTCACTGGAAACGGGAAAAACTTACGAGTATAGATATCTTCTAGATGATGGAAGATGGGTAAATGATGGAAATGCAGAGGATTATACTTTTGTAGGAAGTTACCAAGTAGATAACTGTGTAATATCTATTCCAGAAGAGGCTCCCAAAAAAGCTAAGGTGGTTAAAAAGGTAGCGGCGAAGCCTGCAACCAAAACGACTAAGGTGGTTGTTAAATCTGATGTAGATGATTTAACTAAAATTGAAGGGGTTGGTAAGAAAATAGCGGAGCTATTAAATAGCGATGGTATTACTACTTTTCAGCTTTTAGGTAAAGCAACACAGAAAAAATTAAAAGAGATTCTTGCCGCTGCCGGTCCAAGATATCAAATGCACGACCCAAAAACATGGGCGAAACAATCCAAACTAGCCGCGGCTGGTAAATGGGAGCAATTGGATATTTTGCAAGCCGAGTTAAAAGGCGGAAAATAATATTATTTCAATAGGGTTGAATATAAAATCCGGAGGCTTTGCCTTCGGTTTTTTTTTGTTTAAGGGCTAGCTAAATTTCGTAATGATTACACTTGCGTATATTTATGGATTAAATTGTTAACCCCAAATGCTCTATAGATTAAAGCACCTGACGTTTTTATCCGTTATATTCTTTTTCTCCTGCGAGAAGGAAGAGACTGTTTTTATGTATAGCGTGGAGCCGGAACTTGAATCTTTTGTAAATGCTTTTTATGCTGAAGCAGACTTGAGAGGTGTTGTTTTACCAAAGACGAATCTTATTGTGGAATTTGGTGAAGTGAGTGAAGAGCTTTGTGGGCAGTGTGAAAGGCCAAAGGGCTCAAAAGAATTACAGCGAAAAGTACTTATAAGTAAGGCATCTTCTTGCTGGGGTAATAGCGTTAACCAAAACAAAGAAGCCTTGGTTTTTCATGAACTTGGGCATTGTCTTTTAAACAGAGAACATAAGGAAGTGTTTTTTGCCGGTGGGGCACCTAAAAGCATTATGGTTAAGGTTTTGGAAGGCCCATATCAACCCTGTGTTTATGTTTTTAATGAAAACCCTATGGCCTGCAATAGGACCATAAGAAGGAAATATTACTTAGATGAGCTCTTTAATGAAAATATAGCTGAGGTTCCTAGTTGGGCAAATCAGGAATAGATTGTACTTTAGTCCTGTTCAACCAAAGAATTAACAAATGAATTTTTCTAGAAAGGATTTTATAAGAACCTTAGGCCTAGGAGCTGTTTCTGCAGCCGGCATGTCATTCAATACATCATCATCCAATATTAAACCTTATGCTCATAAATTACGACTAGGCTTAGCTTCCTATTCGCTGAGAAAGTATAGTTTAGACGAGCTGATAGACATTGTGCAAAGGCTCGATATTAAAGATGTGGCGTTTAAAAGTTTTCATTTGCCTTATGAGGCTTCTCCAGAGGAGTTAAAAAAGATTACTGCGA
The DNA here is from genome assembly GCF_055134445.1 of Arcticibacterium sp. Taxonomy (NCBI): domain Bacteria; kingdom Pseudomonadati; phylum Bacteroidota; class Cytophagia; order Cytophagales; family Leadbetterellaceae; genus Arcticibacterium; species Arcticibacterium sp. The sequence continues at coordinate 3,125 of NZ_JBSRVI010000177.1, read as the reverse complement.
AGGTAAAGGCTAGAGGAATTAACCTTTATGGGGTAGGTGTAATTTATATGAAAACGCCAGAAGACGTGGAGACGTATTTTAACTACGCCAAAGCCGCAGGTGTAAAAATGATTATTGGAGCTCCAAAGCATGATTTACTTTCCTTGGTAGAGAAGAAAGTAAAAGAAACAGACATCAAGCTGGCCATACATAATCATGGACCAGAAGACGAAATCTTCCCATCTCCAGGAAGTGTTTATGAAAAGATAAAGGGTTTGGATAAGAGAATTGGTCTATGCATTGACACGGGTCATACGTTTAGGTTAAATTTAGATCCAGCTACAGAATTAAAGAAATATAAAGACCGCCTGTTTGATGTACATATAAAAGATATTCATGAACAAATTCCTAAAGGTCAGAATGTGGAAATAGGTCGTGGGAAAATGGATATTGCAAGTATCATGCAGGCATTGATAGATATTGAATATGATGGTGTTTTAGGTCTAGAGTACGAAAAGGATGGTGACCATGCCATTTATGGCTTGGCTGAATCTGTAGGTTATGTTAGAGGAATATTGAGCACTTTAGAGGCTTAATATTTATTCAAACTGCTCGATTTCTATTGAGAAGTCGAGCAGTTTTTAATCTCTAAAAGGTGTTCTACATCCGCTTGCACGTCTACGTCACTTAAAGTTGGAAGGAGGGAGTAGGATAAAGAAAAGTAGTCTAAGGCTTCCTGTGCTTCTAAACATACAGTTTCATGCGACCATCTTTTGTTTAAGAAGGTTTTTTTTAGAACATCGTCCGCATTTATGGCTTGTTTCTTGAAGTTGAAACCAATGCTATAGTAGCCACCATCTTTTGCTGGACCAATGACCGAATCGTAGGTATCCAAAATATTAAAAGCGGAATCTATAATTTCAGTGGTTAAATCAAGGCAGTCACTACCAATAATAACAACCTTCTGTGCACCTGAGTCGTATAACTGCTTAAAGCCTTGGTACATTTTTTGCCCTAAATCTGGATTTTGGTCTTGTAAATGTTTTTGAAACTTCGCATTACTCCATTCGTCGTTATTGTTGACATATTGACTGTAGAAAAGGTGGCGTTGGGCATCTACATTAAGGGTTACTTCTCTCGTGTGAGATAGAAGTAAAAGGTAGATTTCTAGTGCTTTTTCTTTCCCTAAAGTAGCTGCCAATCTCGTTTTAGCTTTGCCGAGTTCAGGATTTTTTATGAAAATAAGAAGAGCGTTTTCCAATACTGTTTAGTTTTGTGAAAGACAGTTTAACATTAATTTATAATACTATGCAAAAACAAATTATATATACGGAAAATGCACCTGAACCGATCGGCCCATACTCTCAAGCCGTATTAATTAATGGTACACTATATGCATCAGGTCAAATAGCTTATGATGCTTCTCTTTCAGGAAGTATTGAAATAGAGGCAGTGCAAGTTATGGAAAATTTAAAAGCGGTACTCGAGACGGCTGAAATGGATTTTAATAATGTGGTTAAGTGTAGCATTTTTCTTAAATCAATGGACACTTTTGGTCAGGTTAACAAAGTTTACGGAAGATACTTCACAGAAAACCCTCCAGCTAGAGAAACGGTTGAAGTGGCTAAATTACCAAAGGATGTTAATGTAGAAATTTCGTTGATTGCGGTTAAATAAGAGTTTTTAAATGTTTATTTTTAAGGAAACAACCTACTGAAATATTGTAATGACAAGCAGAAGAAATTTTATAGCGACCTCAAGCTTAGCGGCTGGAGGTCTTTTTATGGGTGCTAATGAAGCTATGGGAGCATCTTTTTTGAGCAATTCTGATAAACCGTTTAAGTCAAATTTTGCCCCTCATTTTGGAATGTTCCAAAATTCGGCGGGAAAGGATTTTGTGGACCAGATTAAATTCATGCACGAGCGTGGTTTCAGAGCATTGGAGGATAATGGTATGATGGGCAGAAGCTTAGCTGACCAAGAGCGTATCTCTAAAGAAATGACTCGATTAGGTATGCAAATGGGAGTTTTTGTGATCAGTTTCGATAATTGGCCTTTGAAAACTTCTTTGGCTTCTGGAGACGTGGAATGGAAAGAAATTTTCTTAAAAAAATGTAGAGAATCAGTTGCTGTAGCCAAAAGGGTAAATGCCAAATGGATGACGGTAGTTCCAGGGAACTTTGCCAGAGAATTGCCAATGGGCATTCAAATGGCCAATGTGGTAGATGCATTAAGAAGGGCTGTGGATATTTTGGAACCACATGGCTTAACAATGGTTTTGGAACCGCTCTCAGATACACCAGATTTATTTATGCGTACATCAGATCAAACCTTTTTGCTTTGTAAGGCTGTGAATAGTCCATCTTGTAAAATACTTTTTGACATGTGGCACATGCAAAGGAATGAAGGCAGGCTTCAAAGAAACATGGATCTTACTTGGGAAGAAATAGGTTACTTTCAAATTGGTGATGAGCCGGGGAGAAAAGAACCTACTACTGGCGAAATAAACTATAAACACCTTTTTAAGCATATTTATGAAAAGAATGCTAAAGATGACCAAAGATTGGTTTTAGGAATGGAACACGGAAACTTTTTTGAAGGAAAAGAAGGGGAAGAAAAGTTAATAGCGGCTTACAGGTGGTCTGACGATTTTTAAACAGTATCTTTCTTAGGTAAAGAATAATCAGAAAACATATACATCTTAAATTTGACAAAAAACATTTCAAACTATGCAGAACATATTACTTACCAGTCATCACTACTTGGCTTTTATAGCGTTAATCTTAGTAGCTTGGGCTACGATTAATGGCGTTTCTGGCGTTACGTCTGAAAAGGTGTGGGAAGACAAACACAGAAAGATTAATTTATTTGCACTTATAGCTACACATACTATGCTGTTATTGGGTATTGTACTCTTATTCATGGCAATGAGTAACGCAGATATGAGCGGTATAATGAAGAACGCCATTGCTAGAAAGCAATACGTTGAACATCCGATGATGGGTATTTTAGCGGCTATTTTTGTGACCATTGGAAACGCAAAAAGTAAAAAGGGTATTGGTAATGGAAAACGCTTTAAGTCAACATTGATTTTCTTCGGACTGGCTTTAGTTTTCATTTTGAGCCGTTTACCTTTCGAGAAGTTA
>NZ_JBSRVI010000176.1:0-73248 GCF_055134445.1 Arcticibacterium sp. | reverse complement strand
TTCAATGCGAAAATCAAAGCTTTTAGATCTAGGTTTAGAGGTGTCAGGAGTATTGAATTCTTCCTTTTTAGACTATGTCAAATTTATGCTTAAAGAACTCATCCCCCAGATTTTGCTCTTGACCCGTCAAGAGCTTCTTGGTAATAGCCTACAGAAGAAAGTTGTTATGCCATAACGAAAAAAAACACCTAGCATTTCTACTAAGTGTCTCTAACTTATGTGATCCCAGCACGATTCGAACGTGCGACCGTCTGCTTAGAAGGCAGATGCTCTATCCAGCTGAGCTATGGGACCCTCAGGACTCAAAACAAACTTGTTTGCCTCAAATCGGAGTGCAAAAGTAGCACACTTATTATTTTTATGCAATAAGCCACCCCAAATAATTTTAAAAATATTTCAAAACGCTCTAAAAACCTCAGAATTTAACCTTTCACGTGATTAATTCAGCTATGAATGCTAGATTTGCATATCATCAAGCTAAAAAATATGAAACTATTCCCAAGTCTAACATATATAAACAGAAGAGCAAAACTAAAATCTTCTATGGGTTCTGGATTGATCTTATTCATGGGGAACAATGAATCTCCAATTAATTACCCAGACAATCATTTCAGATTCAGACAAGATAGCAGCTTCTTATACTTCTTCGGAATTAGTCAAACCGGCTTAAATGCCATTATTGACACCGATTCGGGTGAAGAAATATTATTTGGCGATGAATTTACCATTGAAGACATTATCTGGATTGGACAGCAAGAAACCATTAATGCCAAGGCCGAAAAAGTGGGTATTAGTGAGTTAAGACCTAGCTCCGCCGTATCTGGAATCATTGAAAAAGCGATAAATACCGGTAGAAAAATCCATTTCTTACCAATCTACAGACACGACAACATTATTCAGCTGTCTGAATGGTTAAAAACCCCTATCGCTGAAGTAAAAACTGGAGCATCAAAAGAACTTATAAATCAGGTCATAAACCTACGTTCTTATAAATCTGCTGAAGAAATAACCCAGATGACTCACGCTGTGAATATTTCGAGAGAAATGCACATTGCCGCTATGCAGAACGCCGCTCCTGGTAAAAAGGAATTTGAGGTGGTAGCCGAAATATATAAGGTAGCTAAAGCAAACAGCTGCTATCTGGCTTACCCAGCAATTTTCTCCATCAACGGCCAAACCCTCCACAATCATGGTCACGACAATACCATGAGCAGTGATCGAATGCTTTTAAATGATTCGGGTGCTGAAAATCAAATGTGCTATTCGGGCGATATAACGAGAACGATGCCTGTATCTGGGAAATTTACAGCTAAACAAAAAGAAATATACAATATCGTATTAGAGATGGAAGAGTCTTCCATTAATGCCTTGAAACCTGGAGTAAGCTACAGAGACGTACACATTGCCAGTAACACACTTATGCTGGGCCGACTAAAAGACTTAGGCATCATCAAAGGAGATGCAGAAGAGCTTAGTCAGCAAGGGCTTGGAGGCCTTTTTATGCCACACGGTCTAGGTCATATGATAGGTATGGATGTTCACGATATGGAAGATTTAGGTGAAGATTTAGTAGGCTATGGAGAAGGCTTGGAAAGAAGCAAACAGCTCGGATTAAAATCTTTACGTTTGGCGAAAAAGCTAGAAGCTGGCTTCGTAGTTACTGTGGAGCCAGGGCTTTATTTCATTCCAGAACTGATAGAAAAATGGAAAGCCGACAAAATGTTTGCGGACAACATTAACTATGCTAAGCTGGAAGAATATTACGATTTCGGCGGCGTGCGTATTGAGGATGATGTTCTTATCACAGAAACGGGTCATCAAATTTTAGGAGATAAAATTCCTAAAACCGTATCCGAAGTAGAAACAACCATGGCTAAATAAGGAGATTTCCATACCAAGGTTTCTTTTCATCTTGGTATGGATTAACTTTAAAATCACAAATGACCAATAACGATATACTTAAACGCGTTAGATACGCTTTCGATTTCTCTGACGACGCCATGATGGAAATCTTCAAACTAGGTAACTACAGAGCCAGCAGAGCTATGGTGAGCGACTGGTTAAAGCATGAAGAAGAAGAAACCTTCGTCCCTATTGACGATTTTCTATTGTGCACTTTTTTAGACGGTCTCATCATTAAAAAAAGAGGTCCCAAAGATGGCCCAATCATTAAGCCTGAGCGATTATTAAGCAATAATAGTATTCTGAGAAAATTAAAGATTGCCCTTGATTTAAAATCTGATGAGGTTATGGCCATTTTCAAACTGGCAGGGGCTAACCTAAGTGAGCACGAAATCTCCGCTTTTTTAAGAAATCCTAAACAAGGTCAATACCGTCAAATGAATGACCAATACCTAAGAAATTTCCTAAACGGCATGCAAAAGAAATTTCGTCCATAATATTGGTTAGGCACACTTATACACCCTTGCTTCCTTATTATAGACCAACATGTAAGTTCCATAATCTTGTAAGTCGTCGCCTACAAATAGTGTCAACTTTAGGTTACCGTTTTTTAAAATTTCACCAGAAACCCTAGCCTCAATGGCAGCATAAAAGGATTCATCGTCAAGGTAAGCTCCCGATTCTCTAAAATACAGTGCCGCCACTTCAAATTTATTGTCCTTTATATTTTGAGGGTTTTGGAAGGTTGCATGGGCACAGTCAAACTCTAAATAATTGCCGCTGGACGCCACCGTGAGCCAGGCATGTTCTGTTCCCCAGTTTCCAAAACTAAGACTTGTAACGGACTCTTTTTTGCAAGAAAAGAGGGATAAAATCACTAAAATGTAAGCTAGTTTCATCATCGTTTTGTTTGCCATCTTATGAATAAACGTATATTAGTAACGACTTTATATACCTTTAAATAAGTATTTGTTTTCTTCAAAACCTTAAACCTTACAAATATGGATTTCTCGAACATTAACTTCTTAGCAGTTTTAGTAGGAGCTTTAGCCGGATGGATGTTCGGATCGCTTTGGTACAGCCCCATTCTTTTCTCGAAAGCTTGGCAAGCTGAACTCGGCATGACCGAAGATGACCTTAAAGATGCCAACATGGTCAAGATTTTTGGTGGAAGCTTTGTCATGATGTTAATCATGGGACTAGGAATGGCCATTATGCTGCGTGGTCATGAAGATGGCGATATCAACTGGCAAGTTGGAGCCATGCATGGTCTTTATGTCGGTCTTATGTTTCTTGCTACTTCCATGGGTATCAATATGCTCTATGAAAGAAAATCCATCAAACTTTGGCTTATCAATGCAGGATACCAGATAATTATGTTGATAATTATGGGTGCCGTAATTGGAGTTTGGGCGTAGGATTTGACGTAAAAAGCCCCAAAACTGAACCGTTTTGGAGCTTTACTTTGAAAAATAACTCTACAGCTCAAACAATACCTTCCCTGCAGACATTTGGGTGGTATAGGTTTCTATTGCTTTGGCAAAATCCTTAATGTTAAACTTAGCATTAATATCTGTTTCAAAGCCATCTTTTAGCATCGCCTGTACTTTTCTGGTATCCATCAAGGTCTGAAAAAAGCTTTTTCTAGAAGCCGTTTTACTCAGCCAATATCCTGAAATCTCGTATTCCTTGAATATAAAATCACGACCATCTATAATATTATCATGCTCCAAGTCTAACTTTCCATAAATTACCATTTTTGACATGATAGGAAGCGTTCCTAAAATCTGACTTGGCAACATTCCTCCGCCAACTGCATCCAAAAAAAGCATTTTCCCCTGTGGTTTTGCCCAGTCAGCAAGTCCCTTTTGCCAATCTTCCTCGGAGGAGTTAGCAATATAGTCTACTCCTCTTTCTTTTAATTTATCTACTTGCTCTTTCCTACGTACTACGCCCGCAAAGCTCAAACCTTTTTTATTCGCTTGATACTGTACCATGCCACTTAAAGCACTGGCAGCGGCAGACATCACAATACCTTTGTATCCACCTTTTAAAGCATTTTCGGATAATTCAACGGCAGTAAGTGGATTTACGAAAGACATGGCTCCCTGTTCCATAGCTACATTTTTACCCAAAACCACACATTTGGTAGCGTCAGTTAACATGTACTCAGCATAGGTACCATCACCTTGTTCAGAGGCCACACAAGCCACCTTTTTCCCTTTAAGATAATTAGCGTAAAAACCTCCACCTGAAGCTATCACCTCACCACTACCTTCAAAACCTGGTACCACAGGAAAAGGTTTTTGAATACCATATTGACCCGTCAAAAAGGCTAAATCGGCTGGGTTTATTGGCGAATACGCCATTTTAATTAAAACCTGACCCTTTTTAGTGGCTTTCGGCGTTTCTAATTCCACCAATTCTAAAGTGTTCGGTGCTACTAAATGTAGTGCTTGCATGTTTTATTGTTTATTGAAAAGTGCTATTAGTTCTTCGTGAATCATTTTAGGATTTTGACGATTGTCAGTTAACGTGATAATCTCAATTTCTCTTCCCTTAATTCTGTAGTACTAGGTTGTTCTCCGAGTTACGACGCATTTATAAACTCCTGAAAAGCTAGAAAGTTTAATGGAAGACTCTGGCAAACGCTCTATTTTATCGAAAGAGACATATAACTTTTTTAAGAAGTTATTTTTAGTGGAAATACCCCAATTCTGTTCGATAAAAGGAATCAATCTTTCCAACTTCTCTGAAGCAAAAACAGAAAAATATACCCTGTATTTCATTTAAGAAAATTTCTGTAGAAATTCTCTTGCAGGTACTCTCATACCCTTATCTAATTGCTCTATCCCTATTTGAATTTCTTTTTCCTCAATTTCTGTCAATTCGAAAGCATCCTTTTCTTCTGACTTAAGCAAATCAAACATGCTTTGAATTAAAGATGGATTCTCCAGATTCTAGATTTCTTTGACCAATTCGATTTTTGATTTTGTATATCCATATTCAAAGCTAAAAAATAATTTCGGTCAATCAGCTATACAAATCGCTGCTCAAATAACGGTCTCCTCTGTCGCAAACAATGAATACAATATTACCGTGCTCCAACTCCGAAGCAAGCTCAATAGCCGCTGAGGCCGCACCTCCACTGCTCATTCCTGCAAAAATAGACTCTATTTTTGCCAAATCTCTCGCTGTTTTGGCAGCAATTTCCGTAGAAATATCAAAAACTCTATCAACACGTGACTCATCAAATATTTCAGGCAGGTATTCTTTTGGCCAACGTCTAATTCCAGGAATAGAAGAACCTTCTGTTGGCTGACAACCCACTATCTGAATATTAGGATTTTGCTCTTTCAGATACATAGAAGTGCCCATAATGGTGCCCGTAGTACCCATGGCACTCACAAAGTGCGTTACCTTTCCATCCGAATCTCTCCAAATTTCAGGCCCTGTTGTTTTATAATGAGCAAGATAGTTGTCAGGATTAGCAAACTGGTTAAACTGAAAATAGCCATCTTCTTTGCCCTTTTCATCGGCATAATCGCGGCATGTTTCTATACCATCCAATAGTGTCACTTTGGCACCATAGGCTTCCATGGTTTTAGCACGCTCCACGGTACTGTTTTCTGGCATCACCAATTCTATCTGTAAATCATATTGACAGGCTATCATAGCCAAAGCTATTCCAGTATTGCCACTAGTGGCTTCTATCAACTTATCTCCAGGCTTTATGTCTCCTCTTTCCAAAGCAGACTGAATCATATTTAAGGCCGCTCTATCCTTAACAGAACCGCCAGGATTATCACCTTCTAATTTGGCATAAATCTTAACCTTAGGATTCTCGCTATTTTTATAATGTGGGTTGAGCCTTTTTAACTCTACCAAAGGGGTGTTTCCTACTAAATCTACTATCGTAGCCATAATTAAACTAATTCTCTTTCTTTAACTTCTATTTCCGGTTTGTGATATACAATACTATTGGCAGGCACACTTTTCGTGAGCCAAACATTACCACCAATGATACTGTTAGCACCTATTATTGTTTGACCACCTAAAATAGTGGCATTGGCATAAATTACGGTTCCACTCTCTACCGTTGGGTGCCTCTTGACGTTGGCTAAAGCTTTGTCTACGCTTAATGCTCCCAAAGTTACACCTTGATATATTTTCACATTTTCACCGATGACCGATGTACCACCAATCACAATTCCGGAACCATGGTCAATAAAAAAGTTCTCTCCTATCTCTGCTCCAGGGTGAATATCAATTCCCGTTTGAGAATGTGAGAACTCCGTCAAAATCCTTGGAATTAAAGGAATATCCATTTTTAAAAGCAAATGAGCCAACCTGTAAAAGGAAATGGCATGAAATCCTGGATAAGCTCTGATAATTTCAAACTCACTGGTAGCAGCAGGGTCACCAGCCATAATGGCTTTCACGTCCGCACTTAAAAGTCTGAAAAGTTCTGGAAGAGATTCTTTGAAAATATTTGCTCTTTCTCCATTATCACAATCTTTACATTTATCTGTAGCATTCAAAATGAGTTTTAGTTCATTTCCTAAGTTCCAGATTTCCCCTTCTATCTCGTCAATACTTGGGAAGAAATCTTTTGCTTGTTCTGGAAATAAAAGATGAAAAACCTCCGTTGCCCACTCCCCTATTTTCTTGGTTTGTGGCACAGCTTCCGTTTTTTGATGCTTTTCGTAAATATGTTGCAAAAACTGCTTTTCCATTTATTTAGATTTTCATTTAACTTTTAACGAACAATTTGCCTGCCACGTTCAATTCCTAGGCCACCTTTTCAATAAAGTTTTACTTACTCAAAGGTAAAATTATACGCTAGAGAAACTATTGGAGCACCTAATATTTGAAGCTTATAGGCTTTTGTTTGGCTGTCCTTTGTCTTGAAATACACCGAATAAACATTTTTCTGGGCATATAAATTATATACAGAAAAAGCCCATCTGCCTTGCCACCTTTTTTCCTTCATAGAAGGATTGTAAATATTCCATGAGAAATCCAGACGGTGATAATCAGGAATCCTTTCATTATTCCTTTGATCATAAAAAGGATATAAACTATTCAAATAACTCACGAACCCCACCGCCTGAGTGTACGGTCTACCCGTACTGTACACAAAATTAAAGGAGAAGGAATTATGTTCGTCTACATGAAATTCTAATGAAGTATTAAATGTATGGGGTTTATCATAATTTGCGGCATACCAGTCGCCTCCATTAACCAATTCCAACTGATGCACACTAGCATCTACCCTATTAAATGTTCTGGCATAGGTATAATTTGCCCAACCAGTAAGCACTCCTTTTTTCTTGGAAACCATAAGCTCTAAACCATAAGCTTTGCTTTGCCCCTGCACTAATTGGGTTTCCGGAAATTGCTGAAGCAAAAAATCCGCCCCGGGCTTATAATCCATGATATTTTGGGTAGTTCTGTAATAAGCCTCTATGGTAGCCTCGTAAATATCATCTTCAAAAGCATGATAATAACCTGCCGTAAAGAGATTACTGATTTGAGGTTTAATGTTGGTATCTGCCGTTTTCCATCTTGAAGTCGGAATAGGCGTAGTGGTGTTTGACACTATTTGAAGGTACTGTCGCATTAAATTATAACCAAATTTAATAGACCTCTTAGAACTGATAGAGTACCGCAGACCAAATCTCGGCTCTAAGCCGCCATAGTTTTCAATCTTTTCCCCTTTTCCATACTGCGTTACTTTTGCTACAGAAAAATCATCGCGAGGTTCGCCTGCTATATAAGTACGAACCTCAGCAGCTCCATAATTATAAAAATAACTATATCGTAAACCCATAGAAACTGCCAAATCATCATTTATAGCATACTCATCATCTAAATAGGCGGCTAGTTCATTGCCTTGCTCTGATGGCGTCACAATCTCATTGACACTGGTACTATTTCCTGGATTTAAGCGACCTGGATTAAGGGCATAATTGGTAAATATTAGCCCTCCCTCTGTCTTGTGTTTTTGATACTGATAATAGAGGTTTGTTTTGATTTGATTTTGTAAAATGCCCGACTCTAACTTAATATCATTTTGGGTATCGGCTTCTTTCGTAGCGATATTCGGTTGATAATCTGCCACAATGACCGCTGCTTGCAAGTCTAGCTTGTTATTGAAAATATGGGACCATTTAGCACTCCCGTTTAAAGTATTATGTTGAAAATAGGTGGTAGTACCGACTACGTTAGGCAAATTCGCCAACAAATCTGTTTCGAAATAATCAGTGCTATAATAAGCCATTGCGGTAAATGTATTTTTATCACTTACCCTCCAAAAGGCTTTCCCTACCAATTCTCCAAACTTGGTTTTGATATGCTCTAAATCATCTGAAATGATGGGCAAAATAACATCGTGATTAGAACCTCTTCCTGCCACATAAATACCCAATCTATCTTTTATTACAGGTACATTAAGCATCAGTTTTTCCGAAATCAGACTGATGCCACCTTTCGCAGTGAACTTTGTTAAATCTGGATTAAGTAAAGCCACATCCAATACAGATGCGGCTCTTCCGCCATACCTCGCAGGTACATTTCCTTTATATAAATCAAGATTTCGGACAGCATCAGGCGGTGTTACAGAAAATAAACCAAACATGTGCGTAGGATTGAACACTGGCGTATCGTCAATCAAAATGAGGTTTTGGTCGGTAGTTCCGCCTCTAATATTGACGCCATTGGATGCCTCTCCAACGCTTGTCACACCAGGCAACATTTGAATACTTCTAAAAAGGTCCACCTCACCAAAAGCCGCTGGAATTTTCTGAAGTGTTTTCATATTGATGCTATTGGCACCCAAAACGGGTTTCCGTACGTTTTGATCAAATCCTTTAGTGGACACAATAACCTGCTCCAGCGTATTAGAAACCTCCTCCATCCTAATAATTCCATCTATAAGGGACACACCTTTATCCAGATAAATCCAGCTTGACACATAACCTGTGTATCTAATTTGAATGGCATTATCGGCGTAAGGAAGTATAATATTGAATCTACCTTCGGTATCAGAAGTCATCCCGCTCTTTTTTCCTTCATGATTAAGGATAATGGACGCCCCTTCTAGCGGTTGGCTTGTCAAAGAATCTAAAACCTGACCCGAGCAAAAAATCTGTGCGTAAGTACCCGAAAAACTACCAAGAAACAGGATTAAAAGTTGCACTTTTCTCATATTCCAAATTGCCAATTTCTCGGTGCGTCTGAAGTTCTAGTCGTAGCTGAAACACAAGGAGCTAGCGGCACCAAAGACCTAAATTCACCGTCTGACTCAAAAACCGCATCCCTATTATTTAAAATGCTAAAAATCCTATTAGGCAACAAATCCGGAACATCACTCCGGCTTAACATATGTCTTATTTCTTTTACTGCAGAAGCCGTAAAGTAGCCAAGCACTAACTCTTCTTTGGCATTCACGTTTAGAACATTACTTTTAATTGGAGCAGGCGGCGTATCCGCCAGCGAGCCCGAATGGACCGATTGGTCTTCTATTAGTTTCAAATACCTGAAGGCCCCAGCCGTAAGTGATTTCTGCTGTATGGCCACCAAGCAGCTATTTGATTGAAAAGCGGGAATTTGAGCTATTAATTTGTTTTTCTGAGGCTGCCCATTGGTAAACACATCCGAAAAAATAATGATATCATCGCCTTTATATATCTCCCAGCATAAGCTTTGACATTTATAATCATATTGGGTATTTACATTCAAACTGGTATTGGTAATACATCCTCCTGTGCTTCCAGCAGACTCATCCGCGGCATAATATAAACCTTGTTTACAAGTATGACATACATTCTGAATCTCATAATCTGTCCACGACCAACTATAAAAATTAGCCTCGTCTGCAGGATCATTAAAATCTAAATAGAAGTCATGTGAGGGTGTTTGAATATTGAAAAGCCTAGGTTTAGTCACACCCTCTGGATTAAACTTGATATTATAATTTGCAACATCTGCTACAGGTTTCATCCGTTCATTGCTAGATGCGTATGACTTGCCATCGCTCGTCATAAAATTCAATTTATATTCATTGCCCACTTGAGCTAAAAAACCATTTGGCATTTTATAAATACCTGGAAAGACTTCTTTCAAAACATGAACTATATGATCATTCTCAATCACCTCTACTTTGGCATTTGAAACCGGAACAGCCTCATTATTTTTAGAAAAAATGGTTTTGGTAAAATCCGTACTAATAAAATCACTTTGGTCGTCCGTTTCAAAGATTCTGATTGTTTGTTCTTGATCAAAAACGTTTGTGATAGTTCCTTCTACTATGAGGTACTTCATGTTACTTTTTATACTTACGTCATAAGTATCTACACAAGCCAGAAATAGAAAAGCTAGGAAAAAAAACTGCCATGAGATTACTTTCATGAGGTGAGACCGTCACTATTAACGGTAATTATTTAGTACACGCGATATGACATAAAAGTACTCTTATTTTAAATAAATCTTATCTCCACAAATCAAAACTGTCAATCTGTCAGCCTTTTGGCAATTGGAATATCCTTTGTTCAGCCTTAAATGCCGAAAGGCAAATCACAAATAAGATTGTTTAAATCAAAAATATAAGATAACATGTCAACTGAAAAAGGTAGTATTTCCATTAATACGGAAAACATCTTTCCGATAATTAAGAAGTTTTTATACTCAGACAACGAGATCTTCCTAAGAGAACTTGTTTCTAATGCGGTAGATGCCACTCAAAAAATCAAAAAGCTCTCTTCAATGGGCAAATTTGATGGTGAACTGGGAGACTTAAAAATCAAAGTATCAGTAGACAAAGAAGCTAAAACCATCACCATTTCCGACAGAGGTTTAGGAATGACCGCTGATGAGGTTAAAAAATATATTAATCAAATAGCTTTTTCTGGTGCTAAAGATTTCCTAGAAAAATATAAAGATGTAGACGATAAGAATCCTATTATTGGTCAATTTGGACTTGGCTTTTACTCGGCTTACATGGTCGCTAAAGAGGTAGAAATTCATACAAAGTCTTACCAAGATGCTCCAGCCGTTAAATGGCTATGTGACGGTACCACAGAGTACGAAATCTCTGACATTGAAAAAACAGAAAGAGGTACAGATATTATCCTTCATGTGGCAGAAGACTCTGAGGAGTTTTTGGAAGATGCTAGAATTGAAACCATTCTTAATAAATACGGAAAATTCCTTCCTGTTGAGATTGAATTCAAAGAAGAAATCATCAACAATCCGAATCCAATATGGGTTAAATCTCCTTCTGATTTGACAGATGAGGATTACGTGAGTTTTTATAAAGAGCTTTACCCAATGGGCGAAGACCCACTTTTCTGGATTCACTTAAATGTAGACTATCCTTTCAACCTGACAGGCGTACTTTACTTCCCAAAAATCAAACAAGATTTCCAGTTAAGCAGAGAAGGCATTCAATTATATAGCCGTCAAGTTTTTATTACGGATAATGTAAAAGACATTGTTCCTGAATTCTTGCAATTACTACACGGGGTTATTGACTCTCCAGATATTCCTTTAAACGTATCTAGAAGTTATTTACAGGCAGACGGAAATGTTAAGAAAATCAACAGCCACATCACTAAAAAAGTAGCTGATAAATTGGGAGAACTTTTCAATAATGACCGCAAGTCTTTTGAAGAGAAATGGGATAGCATTGGCCTGTTTGTGAAATACGGAATTATCTCTGACGACAAATTCTTCGACAGAGCTCAAAATTTCCTATTGTTCAAAAACACAGAGAATGAGTACTTCACGGCCGAAGAATACAAAACTAAAGTAGAGGCTCTTCAAAAAGACAAAGACGAAAACACCATTCTTCTTTACACCACGGACACCGAGAAACAAGACGCCTTTATTAAAGGAGCTAAGAAACGAGAGTTTGATGTATTGGTTCTTAACGATGTCTTGGACGCTCACTTCATTAACACTATGGAGCAGAAACTTGAAAAAGTAAGCTTCAAACGTGTGGATGGCGATTCTTTTGACAAATTAGTTGACAAAGGTTTAACGACAGAGTCTGTTCTTGGCGAAAAAGAAAAGGAGAAAGTAGAAAGTCTTTTCAAAGAATTAGCTGGAAATAACGTGGTTCAGATAGAAGCTCTTCCTGCCGATGACGCCCCAGTAAGTATCGTTCAGCCTGAATTTATGCGTAGATGGACGGACATGAACAAACTTAACGGCCAAGCGGGCATGATGGGCAATATGCCAACCATGTATAATTTAGTAGTAAATGGAAACAGCCCAATCATTGCGAAAATGCTTAAAATGAAAGGTGAAGACAGAAGACAAGTTTATGCGAAACAATTGCATGATTTAGCTCTTCTTTCTCAAGGAATGCTTTCAGGAGGTCATTTGACAGACTTTGTGAATAGAACTTTTGAGGAGATGGCTTAATTCTTATCGATATTCTTTTTTTTGATATTGGATATTAGTTTTTGTTCTTCGATAACTGTAGTTCGATATTAGGGGCTTACGCCTTTTTATTAGACCTCGTGGATTTGTTCTGCGAGGTCTTTTTTTGTTCTACATACATGGAGCGTTATTTCATCAAAATTATCTACTCCTTCAACAACTCTACCTCAACTTCATAATCTTGATACTGATTAACATATTGAAATACCTCGTTTTATTTTTCGTCTGAAAGCCAGGCTTTGTTCTTCTCTAAACCTGCCAAGACTAAGCGATTTATCTTGGTCTAGTCTTAACATTTCTTTGTTCACTGTTTTTACCTTTAACAACTCAAATTCGGTATGTCATTCCTTCTCCATTTGGAGTTCTAAAATACCTCCATTTATAGTATATGCTCCAGAATAATCAACTTTTGATATATAATTAAATCTGGCCGTAGATACGCCTAACTCCTTCAAACTGCATAAACCACCAGCATTTAAAGTAAGGAATCTTCCTTCGCTTGGATTAATAGATGCTGGCAAAGGGCTTTCGCCTGCTTGCTCTCTATGCGTATAAATAAAGTCTAATTGCCAGTTACATCCTTGGCAAGAGTGGACTCATCAGAATCGCCGCCACAAGCAAATGGAAAAGATGCATAAACTATAACGCTAGATTCAGGTTAAGACTAAACTAGTTGAAATAATAATCGACCAAGTTTCCAAGCATTACTTTTGTCATGGGTTTGTTTTCTATAACCTTCACAAAAGGATTAGATTTGGCTTTTTCAAAATCATCTGGATTTTGAGAGGTGGTTAGAATAATAATAATCGTTTCCTTCTTTTCTTCATTATCTATTTTGCCGTAGGCTTCTAAAAACTCCCAACCATTCATTTTGGGCATATTAATGTCTAAAAATATCAGGTTTGGAAACCCTAACGAGCTTTCTAAAATTAAATTTATAGCCTCTAAGCCATTGTTAGCTACTTGTACCTCTTCTGCACAGTCTAGATTGCTAATAATTTTTTTATGTATAAAGTTAGTGATGTGGTCATCATCCACTAGCAAAATACTGTTTACCTTCTTTTTTTTCACAAACTCATTAGTTAAGGTTCTTATTTATCGTAAAATAAAATGTAGTACCGACGCCCAATTCTGATTCGAACCAAATGGTACCACCATGTAGTCTTACTATTTTCTCGCAATGGGCTAATCCTATCCCTGTTCCTTCAAAATCTCTTTTATCATTTAATCTAGCAAAAATGGCAAAAACTTTCTGGCTATGCTCCGCTTCTATTCCTATGCCATTATCAGCTATCTTAAACTCCCAATAATCTAATTTATCTTCTGCTGAAATCTTGATTTCAGGTGTTACACCTTTCCTGTTAAACTTAGCAGAGTTACTGATAAGATTTTGCAACAACAGCCTAAACTCTACGGGATAAACCTGTAAAACAGGCAATTTTTCTACTAAAACATTCGCTTTATTCTGACCAATAACATAAGAAAGGTCATCAAAAACCTGCGATACGACTTCCTTTGTATTTACTTCTAACAATTCCCCATCCCTCCCTAATCTAGAATAATCCAACAAGCCTTTTATCAAATCCTCCATTCTAGTAGAAGTTTGGGTCATAAACTCCATGTACTTCTTAGCATTATCGTCTAGTTTATCTCCATATTCTTCCTCCATAAGGCCTAAAATAGACCTGAGTGTATTTAACGGCTCTTGAAGATCGTGTGAGGCTATATATGAAAACTGCTCTATCTCGGCACTTTTAAGTTTTAGGTTTTCATAATCTTCTGCGAGAACTTTCTGCGTGGTAATGTCCTGAAGAATGGCTAAATTCTGATAGTTATAACCCATGTCGTCATGAAATGGTATTATAGCGGCATGAACCCAATAGATACTGCCATCTTTGGCTCTTCTCTTTATCCCTCCATACCAAACTTTTCTATGCTCCAATTTCTTCCTGATTTCTGCATAGAATTCTTCATTATAAAAGCTCGTTGACACGTTGCCATAATGCCTCCCTATAATCTCTTCTTTAGAATATTGAGACACCTCACAAAACTTATCATTGGCGTATTTGACTATTCCATCGCCATCAAATATGGTAATCAATGAACTTTGGTCTAAGGCATACTTAAACTGTTTGAGTTCCTGATTTGAATCCCTAAAAAACTGTTCAAGTTTCTTTTTTTTGAAATCCACCTTATTCAGCTTCACGCCAAGATAAAATACATAAATAATACCCGAAAAAGTGAGTAGAACCGTGTAAATAATAATACCAAACTGAAAATCAATTAATCCACTATTGGTAAAAAAAAGAAGCAGATAGCTTAAGATTAGTGGAAATAACATGACAAAAAATAGTAACGAGTTTACCATTTTATTTCCAGCCAAATCTTTGAGGTACGGCCTAGCCAAACCGTAGGAATCGTTCTTCTTAAATTGTGCCAGAGAGAGTAACAAAAACAGCACCGAAGTACTTATAGACATAGTGTCTATGAGAAATAACCGTATCCCTAGCGGTATTTGTAGAACAAAAGTAATGATAGAAAGAAAGCAGATAAATACAATAATTGACAAAAAATATAGGGCCTTTCTTTTCTCTCTAACAGCCCTACGACTGGAATAAAACATGGCCATAGCCAAAAGAATAAAACAAATGGCCGTCCCTAAAGACATCCTGCCTGGAAACCTTATGGAATACTTGTCTTGGAGAAAAAGGTTGTCAATGGTGAAAGAAGGTAGAAAGATGTATTCTAAAACGGTGATTAGTCCTATTCCTAAAATTACGCCTAAAACTATTTTCCTAACAATATACAAACTGGAAGGTGGCATAAGAAGACATAAACCACAAAGCCAAAGGCCTAAGGCGGTATTAAACTTCATGGTAGCTGTCTCAGAAAAAACAGTAATGATTTTAAAGGAATCTATCAGCCAGCCAAAAATAGCCAAAGAACTAATACAAAGTACAGAGATAGAAACCGCCTGTACAATCCAGATTTTATTTGAGCCTAATTTTCTGAGCATTTAATTATATAGCCATTTATAGGAAGACCTTTCTGTCTGATAAAATAAAACCTATTACTTCATCTGATTTCTGTCAGCTATTCACTTTGTAGTCAACTATTCAGTTAACCCAAAATCGACACGTCAGAAAAACAGATCGTCAAAACACCTATTTCCTAGAGACTAAAAATACCAAAAGAATACTTAAGAAACTGTCATGTATGCGAATTCTTAATTTTTCTTAATAAAAAATCAAGGAGCCGGTGGCAAAGAATTCAATTGTAGTGAAGAAGAATTCTCAAAATCCATTTCAAAACAAAAGGTTTTAAATCCATTTGTTATGGATACATAAGGAGCTTTTAATGTCTTATTATATATTGATGCTTGACTAATGGTTTTTTTAGTCAGCGAAACCTCAGGGGCTTTACATTCCACTAATAAATATGGCTTAGCATTTCTGTCAAAAACCAAAATATCAGACCGTTTATCTAAGGCATGATAGGACAAGCCACTTTCTATTTTCAGAAGAGTTTTAGAATATCCCAAATGCTCAATCAAAAGGTGTATGACATGCTGACGTACCCATTCCTCGGGAGTTAAGACGACATATTTCTTTCGAACGGGATCAAAAATCCTCTTTTTCCCTTCAATTTCAGTAATTTTGCAGTCGAAAGACGGCAAGTTTAGACTTTCCATTTTCATTTCATCAAACATAACATATTATTGAAAAACAAAGAAGACATCGTTAAAAACTGGCTCCCAAGATATACAGGAACCGAACTAAGTGAATTTAAACCTTACGTATTATTGACAAATTTCGGCAATTACGTAGAGATGTTTGCAGAACAATTTGGCGTGGAAGTCAAAGGGAAAGACCGAGCCATGCAAACGGCCTCTTTTGGCAATATTACCATCATCAATTTTGGAATGGGAAGTGCTATGGCAGCTACTGTTATGGATTTACTTTCTGCCGTGATGCCAAAAGCGGTTTTGTTTTTAGGTAAATGTGGTGGCTTAAAGGAAATCACAAACTTGGGCGATTTCATCCTGCCAATAGCTGCTATTAGAGGGGAAGGAACCAGTAATGATTACGCTCTCCCAGAAATACCTGCTTTACCATCTTTCAGACTACAACGTTCTGTATCTGAAATGATTATCAAACACAACATGGACTACTGGACGGGTACCATATATACCACTAACAGACGAGTTTGGGAGCATGACGAAAAATTCAAGGACTATCTTAGAGATATCAGAGCATTGGGTATTGACATGGAAACTGCCACTATTTTTATAGTAGGATTTGTGAATTCTATCCCTCATGGAGCATTGCTTTTAGTATCAGATAACCCTATGACTCCAGATGGCGTAAAAACTGAAGCGAGCGATAAGAAAGTCACCACAAATTTTGTTCAAAAGCATATTCAGATAGGCATAGATGCCCTAAACGAACTTTGCGAGTCTGGAAAGTCGGTAAAACACATGCGTTTTGAGACCTGATCTAGAAATTAGAAATAAGCAGCTCTGTTAAATGACCTCTTTTAGCAGCGTCTACATTTATTCTTCTGTTTGCGTTTACCCTCTTTATGACGTAATCGGCGTATAAATCGTCAAAAAAATGGTCGTCTGAGTTATAATTTTTTACATCAGAATTACTCAGCATCCATTTGTGACCTTTCTTTTCTAGAAGGTCACAAAATTCTTTTAACCTCACCTGCTGGTCATCACCAAATACTTTTTGGGCATAGGTGTTAAAACTGGATGTGCTATTTATTGGTTTATAGGGTGGATCCAAATAAAAAAAAGCCTTCTCTTCTATATGCTGCATGGCCTCTTGATAATCTCCATTTAAGATTGTCACCTTCTCAAGTAACAAAGAGACTTCCCTTAAGTTTTTCTTGTTACAAATTTTCGGTTTCTTATAACTGCCAATGGGCACATTAAACTCATTCCTCTTATTGACCCTAAAAAGACCGTTAAAACACGTTTTATTCAAAAAGATAAAGAGAGCACTTTGTGAAACTTGGTCGGAGTTCCTTTGATTAAAAAGCTCTCGTTTGGCGTAAAAAAAAGCTTTTTTCTTCTTTTCATTTCCTAAAACAGCATAATACTCTTGCTCCCATCTACTTAGAACAGAAATCAATTCTTCCACGTCATTTCTCACCACTTCGTAGCAACCACATAAGTCTAAATTGATATCATTTATAACCACTTTTTTTACCCATGGAAAATGCTGCAATACCCAAAACAATACCGCTCCACTTCCCACAAATGGTTCGACGTAAACAAAAGGCTCATGTTTTACTAAGTCTGGCAATCTTGCCTCTATTTCGGGAAACAATTGCGTTTTTCCGCCCGCCCATTTTAAAAAAGGTTTTGCCATTTATTATGCTCCAAAAAAAATAAACTGTTAGAAAGCGTCAGTATGTCTTCAAAAACTGCGAATAATTGCCACCAAGGTTCACACCCAATTTTCTCTTTCAATCCAAATACCTAAATTCACCACTAAAATAAACTTTATTTAAATGTTAAGACTCTCCTCTTTCCTAATATGTCTGGTGGTTTTTGCTAGTTGCACCAAAAAATCTGGCGTAAACAACGTCAATAATAATCAAAATGACTTCACAGACTCTAGAGCCATTTATGCTAAATATTGCTCATCTTGCCATGGCGAAAAAGTAGAAGCTTTTGTAGACCGACAATGGAAACATGGTAACACTAAAGATTCCATTATTGCCAGTATTAGCAACGGTTACATAGACTCAGGTATGCCAATCTGGAGAAGCACTATTCAGCCACAGGATATCGCAAAATTGGCAGATTTAATAGTGAGCAGCTTAAGTACTGTGGATCAATACGACTTTAAAGAAATTGAAAAAACAGACACCTATAAGTCTAAAGGTATAACGGTCAAATTGGAAACCATGATTGAAGGCTTAAGCAGCCCTTGGGGAATGGTTACATTACCCACAGGCGAACTTTTGGTAACGGATAGATCAGGGGAATTATGGAAAGTAGCTTCTGATAAAAGTAAAATCCAAATTTCTGGTATACCCGATGTTTTGGCCGTTGGTCAAGGCGGGCTTTTTGATATTAAACTACATCCCAACTATGCGGAGACGGGCTGGTTATACCTTACCTATGCAAAACATAAAAAAGAAAATGGAAGAGTGGTGGCCACCACTGCCATGTTAAGAGCTAAACTTAAAGGCAACGCCCTGACAGAGCAAGAAGAAATTTTTGAAGCTCTACCCTATTTCCCAACCCGCCATCATTATGGAGCCAGAATGATTTTTGATAACGATGGATACTTATATGTTTCTGTGGGAGATAGAGGAATGAAAGATCAGAACCCTCAATCTTTGGAAAATCACTGTGGTAAAATTCACAGAATAAAAGACGACGGTAGTATCCCTGAGGATAACCCTTTCTACAACACGCCTAATGCTGTAAAATCTATCTGGAGCTATGGCCACAGAAATCCACAAGGTTTGGATCTCGATCAAGCAACAAATACCCTTTGGGAGCACGAGCATGGCCCAAGAGGCGGAGACGAATTGAATATTATTAAGAAAGGAGAAAATTATGGTTGGCCTGTTATCTCTTATGGTATAAATTACGACGCCACCACATTTACCGATATTACAGAGAAAGAAGGCATGCTTCAGCCAGAATTATATTGGATTCCTTCTATTGCACCCTGCGGTATGGCATATGTAACATCAGATAAATATGGTGCTTGGAAAGGAGATATTTTAGCCGGTTCTCTTCGTTTTAAATACGTGAACAAAGTGGCCATCAAGGAAGGAAAAGTTGACAGTGAAGAGAAACTTCTACCTAATATCGGTCGACTAAGAAATGTAACCCAAGCTGCAGATGGTTTTATATATGTAGGAATAGAAGACCCAGGCACTGTTTATAGACTATTACCCCAATAATATCGAAAGGCCTGCTCTGTTCCCAGTTCAGGCCTTTTTTTAAAACTCAACCCTATAATGTTAACAAAGAAAATTTTAACCTTACTTTTCTTGGCTATTAGCCTCCAAGTGTCGGCTCAAAACTGGCATATAATGGAAACCATTGGCGAAAGCACCCCCCGTGGTGAAAACTCCATGGTGGCCATTGGCAAAAAACTATACCTTTTTGGCGGTAGAGGTATGAAACCGATGGAGGTTTTCGATACCAAAACCAATACTTGGGAGAAAAAAGGAGAATTACCTTTAGAGATACATCACTTTCAGGCCGTCGCATTTGGCGGTGAAATTTACGTTTTAGGAGCATTAACGGGTCCTTTCCCGCATGAAACACCTATCCCGAATGTTTATATCTACAATCCCGAGAAAGACGAATGGAGAATGGGTCCTAAAATCCCAAGAAAAAGAGGTTCTGCCGCATGTTTTGTTTACAAAGACAAAATCTATGTGGTCAACGGAATTATAGACGGACACTGGGATGGTCATGTAGCTTGGTTTGACGAATATGATCCAAAAACGGGTGCTTGGAGAGAACTAAGCGACTCACCAAATGCAAGAGACCATGTAGCTGCCGGTGTAGTAAAAAACAAAGTGGTAATAGCTGCCGGCAGAAAATCCAGACATAAAACAGGCGAAGTAATGACGCTCACAGTGCCTTTTACAGACATTTATGATTTCAAAACCAAAACTTGGACTACCGTAGAGGGTTCCAACATCCCTACTTTAAGAGCTGGTCCTGGCGTGGCAACTTTGGGCTCGAAAGTCCTTTTTATAGGTGGTGAAGCCGCTGACCAAAAATTGGCTCATAATGAGGTAGAGGCCTTTGACCTGAAAACCATGAAATGGACTACACTCCCGCACTTGGTTAGAGGAAGACATGCTATAGGTGCAGCCAAAGTGGGTAACAAAATTTATATCTCGTCTGGTGTCGGTAATAGTGGTGGAAGTCCAGAATTAAACAGTTTAGAATGTTATGGTTGTAAATAAAATAGCTTTTCTTGTTTTACTTTTTAGTTTATCCATAACGCTAAAGGCTCAAAAAAACAATAACGAAGAACAGCTAAAAAGCTTGATTCAAAACTCTTTTGATGACATCTTCAGTAAACAAAATAAGGAGACGGTAACACAATACTATACAGAAGACTTCCTTCTTCTTGAAGCTGGTGTGGTATGGAATCTTGATTCTGTCTATTCTTATATTGACAGAGCAAATGCCAGAAAAATAAAAGTCGAAGGCAAAACAGCTTGGATAGCCTATCAAAATTATGCTGATATACGGATTGATGGTAAATCCGTGGTGAAGCTTCACTGGCTAGAAAGTGGCTCTGCCATTAAAACAAAGGAGGGTTGGAAACTTGCCTTACTGCATTCTACGATAGTCCCGAAATAACCCAATTGGTATCATTTGACTTTATGATGATGTCACAAACCAAACCGGAATTTCATACTTAACTCCTTTTAATATCCTTGTTCCCACCTTTTCTAAAAAAATAAGACATTTCCATTTCTCTAAAAGAAGGCTATCACTAAAAATGAAAATGGCTAGAAAAGGCACAAAATAGGCTTTCTAGCTTATTTCACCCGGATTATGCGTTGGGGAATCGTTATGAGAAGTTAAAGTGCAATAAATCAGACAATTAAAGGAAATTAGCATTGCACCGCTATGGTGATTGAGTTTAATTGGGTTTACGAACTGATTTGAAGCAATTTAGCTACGGTCCCGATAAAACCGGGAGATTACCTAATGCATAAAGCGGATTCAATAGTAAAAACTCCGATATGACATCAATTCCATCCGCTTACAATCTTATAAAATTCAACTGTTGATAAGTTTATTTGCCCACCGAGGCGTTGCTGATTAATTTCGGAGTTTATAAAACCATCAAATGAGGTTTAATCTGTTTTAAACCTAGCTTTTTTGATAATGAAGGTATCTACCTCTGAGCCATTTAAAATGGTTTACTCTCTTTACCAGCATCAGTACCTCGGGTATCTTTTTGAATCCTTTGTGGTTCAGTTAGACCATAGAGAACAGCTGACTTTTGCTCATCAAAATGTTTCCTCCAAAAACATCAAAGAATTCTCCGTCGGGATAGATGATGTAGACATAGAATTAGTAAAACTGATGGATGCTATTCATCAAGATACAATTTTATTAAAGTTCAACCCCAAGAGACTTAAACCGTTCGATTACTTCACCAAGGTATATGCTGGAGAAAGGCCCGATTTGGGGATGCAAGCGGCTATAGAAGAATATCTGAATAAATACAGATCTCTTATTCTTCCAAAGCTCGTAGGTAAAAGATTCTTCATCATGGGAGAAGATGGCGACCCAACCAGGCAAGAAGTGCAGGTAATGGGTGAAAAAACCAAAGTCTTCATGAACTTTGATCGTAAGGAAGACCATACCATCTATTTCCCAGTACTAAAATGTGCTGGCGAAAAAGTCAGATTACAACATGTTGGGGCTCAAATGCTCAGCGATTCGCCTGCCTTTCTTTTAAGCGAAAACAGACTTTACTATTTCGACAAACATATTGATGGCAAAAAACTCCGCCCATTCTTTGACAAAAACAACATAAGAATAGAGCGAAGAATTGAAAAAACTTATTTCCGCAAATTTGTAGGTCCGCTGATAGCCCATTTTAATGTTTTTGGGCATGGAGAAGGTTTTGTCATTAAAGACGAAAATGCTCCCGCTTCACCGGTATTACTCATCAGTGAAGTGGGTGGAACAAAAAACCAGCCCCTATCCCTTTTTGATACACCAGCGAAAGCCTTGGATTCACCGGAAAAAATAAACTTTGACCTTAGTTTTACTTATGGCGACTCTACTTTTAGGTTTGACAGCCTAGCGGCCAATGCTTATGTAAGGGTGGAAGAAGTAGGCGACGGATGGGTTTTTCATAAGGTCAGGAGAAATCTTGAATTTGAAAAAGAGATTATTAATACCATAAGAGAGCTCGGTCAGGACTTAGTTCATGGCAGAAAAACCGTGATTAAAAACGAAGGTTTTACATGGCTTCAAAAAAATGCCATACAACTGGAAGAAGCCGGTATAAATATAAAACAAGCGGAAAACTCTGAGAAAAAATACCACCTAGGTACTTCTTCCATAGAAGTAAGCATTGAGGAAAACAGCGATTGGTTCGATATTAAAACAAAAGTCCAATTTGGTTCTTTTGAAGTACCGTTTCTTAAATTACGAGAGCTGGTATTGGCTAATATTAGAGAATTTAGATTGCCAAACGGTCATATTGCCGTTATTCCCGAAGAATGGTTTATCAGATATCACGAGCTATTTACGCTTACAGACATCGGAGAAAACGACGAACTTATACTTAAGAAACACCATCTTAATTTAGTTCAAAATCTGGAAGAAGAAGGTTTAGCCAACACTGTTATTGGAAGAAAACTTCAAGGTCTAAATAATTTTGAAGAAATAAAGTCATATAACATCTCTCCAGGTTTTCAAGGAGAATTAAGGCCTTATCAAAAAGCTGGCTACGATTGGATTAATTTCTTAAGAGACTTTAATTTAGGTGGCTGCCTAGCCGATGACATGGGTTTAGGTAAAACGGTGATGACCTTAGCTTTTTTACAATCGCTAAAAGACGATGGCGTAAAGAATCCTACGCTTCTGGTAATGCCTACTTCTCTTATTTATAATTGGCAAAAAGAAGCCGAGCGATTTACCCCAGAACTAAAATTACTTGTACATACGGGAGGACAAAGAATAAAAAAAACAGAGCATTTTGCAGATTATGACTTGATTCTTACTTCCTATGGAGTCTTAAGACTTGACATCAAATTTATGGAAAAGTTTAGGTTTGAATATGTCATTTTGGACGAATCTCAGGCCATTAAAAACCCAACTTCCAATATTTCTAAATCTGTCAGGCTTTTAAACTGCCGAAATAGACTCATTCTTACGGGTACACCTCTGGAAAACAGCACCATGGATCTCTGGAGTCAGATGACCTTCATTAACCCAGGGCTACTAGGATCGCAGGCATTTTTTAAAGAAAACTACCAATTACCCATAGAAAAAAAGAGGGACGAAGAAGCTTCCAAGAGGCTTTATAGCAAGATAAAACCCTTCATGCTTCGGAGGCATAAGTCTCAAGTAGCTACAGAGCTTCCTGAGAAAATAGAAAGCGTACAATACTGTGACATGTCTGAGGCTCAGGAAAAACTCTATGAGGAAACCAAGGCGTATTACCGTAATATGATTATTGACCATATTCAAGAAAAGGGTATTAATAAATCTCAGTTGGTGGTACTTCAGGGACTTTCTAAACTGCGTCAAATGGCTAACAATCCACTGATGGTGGATCCAGAATATGCTGGAGACTCAGGAAAAGACTCCGATGTTATCCATAAACTCAAAAGCATTATAGAAAGTGGCTCAAAGGTTTTGATATTTAGTCAGTTCGTAAAACATCTAACTATCATCAGAAAATACTTAAATGACAATAAAATCAGCCATTCTTACCTAGATGGAGCTACCAAAAACCGAGAAGCGGAAGTAAACAAATTCCAAAACGACGACAGTATTAAAGTCTTCTTAATATCTCTGAAAGCTGGTGGAGTGGGCTTAAATCTTACAGCCGCAGAATATGTATTTTTGCTAGACCCATGGTGGAACCCTGCCATAGAAGCTCAGGCCGTAGATAGAGCCCACAGGATAGGTCAGAAAAATACCGTTTTCACCTATAAGTTTATAAGCCGAAATACCGTAGAAGAGAAGATTTTAGCTCTCCAAAATAAGAAAAAGAGATTATTTGACGAACTCATAACCACAGAAGAAACATTCATGAAATCTCTAAGTCAGAATGATATTCTGAATTTGCTGGACTAGCCCTTTAGAATCAGAATATAATTTGGATTAATTGTATTCCTGCTTTAGCTTTAGAGCCTACAATTCTTAAAGAATGTTTTGATTTTTGAATCGAATTAATACGTAAAATTGTGTCTAAATATTGACAATAATTTAAAGGTTAAAATGATTCATCCTCATACAAAATTAGTTTTCGTAAGCGAACAAATTGGATACGGTGTTTTTGCCACAAGATTCATCCCAAAAGGTACCATCACCTACGTTAAAGACACCCTAGAAATATGTATTTCTGACCTTGATTATCAAAGGCACAGCCCAGATGTTCAGGCGATTATAGAGAAATACTCTTACCGCGACCAATTTGGAGAAAGAATTGTAAGTTGGGATTTTGCCAAATACGTAAATCACTGCTGCAACTGCAATACCATCAGTACAGGATATGGTTTTGAAATAGCCATAAGAGACATCTTTCCAGAAGAACAAATTACAGATGAATATGGCATTTTTAACCTAACAGAAGAAATGGAACTGAGCTGTGGAGAAACCTGCTGTAGAAAAAAGATTTCACCAGATGACTTCCTGAAGTATCATGAAGAGTGGGACTCAAAAATCAAGCAATCTATCTCGCATCTTTTTGATGTTGAACAACCGCTTATTTCGCTCTTGGATGAAGATACCAAACAAGATTTAGAACTATTAAAGGCAGAACCTGAACGTTATAAATCTGTTGCCCACCTTATGCTCAAAACTGCTGCATAAAAAAATCCCAGAAGGCTCAACTTCTGGGATTTTTCGTGTAAAGATGTCGGCCAATTAGAACACTAATTTTTTCATAAAAGAGGCATCATTTGACATACTGGTAAGGCTATCTTTCGGATACTGCTCTTGCTCTACCAAATAGTATTTCATGCCATTATCTTTGGCTACTCTTAAGAGTTTCTGGTAATCTATTACGCCGTCTGCCAAATCTGTCTGAACTGGTCTTTTTTCACCTTCTCTAGGTTCTATTGAAATTAACTGTTTGACATGGCAAAGTTCATATCTTTTCCCGTGCTGTTTTAAATGAGCCATGGTATTTTCTCCTGCTGCCTCGGACCAGCACATATCCAACTCAAAACAAACTTTTTCAGGGTCTGTGTTTTCTAAAAGAACATTCTGCCCTTTCATTCCACTTACAAAAGCAAAAGAATAAGAGTGATTATGATACCCAAACTTCACACCATGCTTATTACAAATGTCGCCAGCTTCATTGAAATTCTGAGCTACCCTCTTCCAAGCATCCATATTTGGCTGCATGCCTATAAAAGGACACATGACATACTTTAAACCAGCTTCTGCGGCGTTGGCTGCCAACTCGTCTGTAATGCCATCCATGCCCATATGCGTGCTAATCATTTTCACACCCATATCCTTCAAGAAGCCCTTACATTCTTTAGGGCTCATCCCCCAAAATGGGTCTGCCGAATAACTTTCAAAAAGTTTATAGCCCATATCCGCCAATTTGGTCATAGTGCCTTTGGCGTCTTTTGGCATAAGGTCACGCACACTGTACAACTGGCATCCAAAACTCTTTACAGTTCCGGCATTTGAATTTGCCAGCATATTGCCAGACATCATGGCTAGGCCTAAAGCGGCACTACCTTTAGCTATAAAATCTCTTCTTTTCATTGGAATTTTCAGGGTTTACTTTTATTCAGATTAGCTATTGCTTATCACTTCAATAAAGATATTGAATCTTTGCTTACCTCTCAAAAATATCCGTAATACCGCCTAAAACAGAGCCACTTTCTTTATTGGAATTTCCACCTGAAGGAGACAAACGTCTAATTAATTTAGAGATTGGTAAGGACTGAATCCAAACTTTTCCTGTACCCGAAAGGGTGGCTAAAAACATTCCCTCACCACCAAAAACCATAGATTTCAATCCACCAGCACGCTGAATATCGAAGCTCAATTGAGGTTCGTAACCCACAACACAGCCCGTATCTATTCTAAGGGTTTCATTATTAAGCGTACGCTCCATCACTACACCCCCAGAGTGAATAAAGGCCAATCCGTCCCCCTGAATTTTCTCCAGAATAAAACCTTCGCCGCCGAAAAGACCCGCACCAAAACGCTTATTAAAATGAATAGAAATTTGAGTTCCCATGGCCGCACATAAGAAAGCGTCTTTTTGTACTATCAGGGAATTCCCGTTTATCTGAGACAAATCCACCGCCTTTATAGTACCAGGATAAGGTGCTGCAAAAGCCACCTTTCTTTTACCGTGCCCTCTGTTGGTAAAGTGTGTCATAAAAAGAGATTCGCCCATCAAAACCCTACTTCCTGCTTTAAAAAGCTTGCCTAAAATGCTTTCATTGGCATTGCTACCATCTCCCATTTTAGTTTCAAACTGAATGCCGTCTTCCATAAAAAGCATGCTTCCAGCTTCAGCGATAACGGTTTCGCTTGGGTCTAATTCGATCTGAACGACTTGGATATCTTCACCCAAGATCTCATAATCTATTTCATGACTTCTCATTTCTTCTTGCTTTTTGGAGGTTCCAGATCTTTTAGTTTTTTGTCGTCCACGTTGTCGTTTAAAAAATTATTAATTTTCTCTACATCGTATGACATCTGAATTTCACCAAAGGTGTTGATTTTGATATCGAAACCATCAAGGTCTTTGTGCACCTTTGGCTTATCGTCGTTTAATTCTTTTTTCTTTCCCATAATCTTGTTTTGAATAATGTTAAGACTAAAATATAAAAAAACTCACCGACATAACATAAATTATGATGGTGAGTTCCTTTTGGTTGATGAGTGGGAAATTATATCCCGAATTATTTTAAAACTCGAACTAGAGCCGTATTTGTCATTATCCTAACAGTACGGGCATTCATTGTTATTGCAAAAAATCGAGAGTCATTCCTCCAAAAAAAGCTACAAAATTTATTCTCGATCTATCAAACAGCAAATTATGATATAAGGATTTATTCTACTTTCTGTTTTTAAGCTCCTAGTTTATCCAATGCAGTCTGAATTCTTTCGACTACCTCTTCTTTGCCTAAAATTTCTAACATCAGCATCAAATCTGGACCTTTTCCTTCTCCCGTTAAAGCTAACCTTAGTGCTTGCATTACTTTACCTGGCTTGATTTCTTTGGCGGCTAAGCCTTCCCAAAGCGTATTATGAATCGCTTCTGACTTAAAGTCTGCCACTGACATACCGTTCACTAATGCTATAATTACAGGCATTCCTTGCTTCGCTATATCATTCCAAGCTTTGCTAGCCACTTGCTCATCAAAAACAGAAGGAGCTTCAAAAAGGTAAGGAACTAGCGTCACTATTTCTTCCACAAAAGTGACTCTATCTTTATTTAACTTGACCAAGTTAGCGGCCAAACTTTCATCATTCAGCTTTTCGTTTACCTTGGCTATCAAATCGGCATCATTCATCTCTTTAATGTAAAGCTGATTAAACCATTTGGCTTTAGCCACATCAAAACGAGCACCTGATTTATTAATTCTATCTAAAGAAAAGGCTTGAACCAGTTCATCCAAACTGAAAACTTCTTGCTCTGTCCCTGGGTTCCAACCTAATAAAGCCAAGAAATTCAGTACAGCCTCTGGCAAATAGCCATCTTCTCTAAATCCTCTAGAAACCTCTCCTTTTCCATCATTATACTCCGTAGGGAATACAGGAAAGTCACCTAAATCACCATCTCTTTTACTTAATTTTCCTGGACCTTCTGGTTTAAGTAATAATGGTAAGTGAGCAAATTTAGGATGCTCCCAACCAAATGCTTTATAAAGTAAAATATGAAGTGGTGCAGATGGCAACCACTCCTCTCCTCTAATAACATGGGTGATTCTCATTTCATGATCATCCACAATATTGGCCAAATGGTAAGTAGGCATACCGTCGGCTTTTAAAAGCACCTTATCGTCTATGGTAGAAGAATGCACTACCACCCAGTCTCGAATGGCATCCTGAAAACGAATTTCTTCTTTCAAGGGCACCATAAGACGTATAACATAAGGAGTACCACTATCAATCAATGCTTTGCTAGCTTCAGCCCCAAGGGTAATTGAATTTCTCATCTTCATTCGAGTAACCGAATTATAAGATGGGTTATCCACTTTTGCATCTTCCAATTCTTTACGCATTTCGGCCAGCTCTTCCGCCGTGTCAAATGCATAGTATGCTTTACCAGAATCTATTAATATCTGAGCGTGTTTTTGGTAAAGGTCTTTTCTTTCAGACTGTCGGTACGGAGCATCTGGGCCTTCTTTTGGACCTTCGTCAAAGTTTATTCCTAACCAAGCCAAGCTCTCAACAATGTACTCTTCTGCACCTTCCACATATCTTGCTTGGTCGGTATCTTCTATTCTAAGGATAAGCTGACCACCATTTTTCTTGGCAAAAAGATAATTATAAAGGGCTGTTCTTACGCCACCAATATGAAGTGGGCCTGTAGGACTTGGAGCAAAACGTACGCGTACTGACATCTATTTTCTTGATAATTTTTGGGCTGCAAAAGTACGTATTTTTTAGCTTATTATTTTAAGACTCCTGTTAATCAAAAGCTAAATTCTGCAAGAACAGAATCATACGTAACAAGGTCTCGATGAATCATCGAATCATTCTATCCTCGCAACATTGAAACATTCCATCATTGAGCTTTGAATTATTCTATTCATTACATCATTGTATCATCGTTGAGCGATTGAATCATTGACCAAGTTAAAACTTCCATATCAACTTCTCCTTGCTTAAATTGCCACATACTTCAACCAAACCCAAAAAATGAAAAAACTTCTTTTCTTACTTCCCATCGCATGTTTACTTCAGAGTGCGGTTTCATTCAAAGCTCCAAAAACACCGAATATTGTCCTGATTTTTATGGACGACATGGGCTATGGTGACCTCAGTTGTTACGGTGCCAGCACTTATCGCACCCCAAACATTGACCGCTTAGCGGCAGAAGGCATTCGATTTACTAATTTCTTGAGTGCTCAGGCCGTTTGCTCTGCATCGAGAGCGGGCTTAATGACTGGGACATATCCCAATAGAATAGGCGTTTCAGGAGCGTTTTTCCCCAATGCTGGTGTAGGAATAGCCGACCAAGAGACGACTATGGCAGAAATGCTAAAACAAAAAGGCTACGCCACTGCAATTTTTGGTAAATGGCATCTAGGACATGAAAAACAGTTTTTGCCTTTGCAACACGGTTTTGACGAATACACAGGCTTAGCCTACTCTAATGACATGTGGCCAATTTGGTATAATGGAAAACATGAGACAGGAACTTTTAAGGAACACTGGCCTACGCTCCATTTGATAGAAGGAAACGAAGAAGTTAAAGCGATAGAAACCTTGGAAGCTCAGGCAGAGCTAACCACCCTTTACACTGAGAAGGCGACCGATTTCATCAAAAGAAATGCTAAAAAGCCATTTTTCCTATATGTACCGCACACCATGCCGCACGTGCCCATAGACGTATCTTCTAAATTTAAAGGTAAAAGTGGTCAGGGTTTGTATGCCGACTTAATGATGGAAATCGACTGGTCGGTAGGTGAAATAATGAAGGAATTAAAAACTCAAGGATTGGACGATAACACCTTGGTGATTTTCACGAGCGATAATGGTCCATGGATAAATTACGGGAACCATGCAGGATCTACCGGTGGCTTGAGAGAAGGAAAAGGCGTGAGTTACGAAGGCGGTCAAAGAGTTCCAGGCATCATGAGATGGAAAGGTCAAGTGCCTGCCGGAATGATATGTAATCAACTAAGCTCTACCATTGACATTTTCCCTACCCTTGCTTCAATAACGGGAGCCTCACTTCCGAAGCACAAGATTGACGGCGTCAACTTATCTGAAATTCTAGCGGGAAATATGGACGCTAAACCTAGAGAATTCTTTGCGTACTATTATCGTAAAAATAATCTAGAGGCAGTGAGAAAAGACCATTGGAAGTTGGTTTTACCACATACAGGAAGAACTTACGAGGGATTTTTACCTGGCAATGACGGCTACCCAGGACCAAACACAGAGCAACATGAAGAACCTCTAGCTCTCTATGACTTAAGAAGAGATGCTGGAGAAGAATACGACGTACAGCGACAGCACCCAGAAATAGTGAAAGAACTACAAGCGTATGCCGAAAAAGTAAGGGCGGACTTGGGTGATGAAATTACCGGCATAGAAGGAAGTGGGAGAAGGCCATTAGGGAAATTGAGGTAATCTCAATATTGGATATTTGTTTTTAGATATTAGGTTTAATGTTAGCCTTTCGAACTTTGCTAACTGCTAATCACTAATCGCAGTCAAAAGGAACTAATATCAAATATCTGTTATTCTAATATAACTAGACATTAATACTCACAAACAATTATGATGAAAACAGCACTTATAACAGGCGGAAGTAAAGGAATAGGATACGGCGTGGCCGAAAAACTAATCAATGACGGCATCAAAGTAGCCATCACCGCCAGAACGGAAACAGATGTAAAAGAAGCTACTGAAGCTCTAAACAAGATAAAAGAAGGATTTGCTATTGGTATAGTTTCTGATGTAAAAGATTTAGCTTCTCAGGAGGCGGCTGTGAAACAAGTTTTAGACACTTGGGGACAGCTAGATTATTTTATTGCAAATGCAGGTGTAGGACATTTTGCTCCAATCCAAGAAATGACTGCCGAACAATGGCAAGAAACCATTGACATTAACCTTACGGGTTTATTTTTCTCCGCCAAAGCCAGCTTGGATGCTTTAAAAGCTACCAAAGGATATTTCATTACCATTTCCAGTTTAGCTGGAACAAATTTCTTTGCTCAAGGAGCAGCATATAATGCTTCAAAATTTGGAGCGGTTGGTTTCTCCCAAGCTATGATGATGGATGTAAGAAATGACGATATTAAAGTAACTACCATTATGCCGGGTTCTGTGTCTACGTACTTTGCGGGTCATACACCATCTGAGGCAGATGCATGGAAAATACAGCCAGAAGATATTGGTCAAATTGTTTCTGACCTAATCAAAATGCCAGCTAGAACACTGCCGAGTAAGATTGAAGTTAGGCCAAGTAAGACTGCTAAGGGGTAGAATCCACTTTGGATTGCTTAAACCCTCCATTTTCTGAGTCTCGGTCAGTGGGACTCAGAAAATTTTGAAACTCTAAGACTATTCTCGATAAGTAGCTTCAGTTGAACCGACCTAAGAAACAACCTCTATTTAAGCAAAAAGACAAACGCTCTAAGACAAAAGAATACGTTATTACTATACAATCGTAGCTATTTTGTATTTAATTCAAGTTTACATTTTCACAACAAACGAAACCTATAAATACAGATAAATGACAGCCACTATACTGATTGCGTTTTGCTCGATATTGTTGATTGCCTATTTGTTTGACATCACCTCGGCAAAAACCAAAATACCATCGGTTATATTTTTATTGCTTTTAGGCTGGGGAATCAAAGAAGTAACCATCTTCTTAGGCTTTAGCTTGGTGGACTTTTCCACACTCTTACCCGTTCTGGCCACTATTGGGTTAATCCTCATCGTTTTGGAAGGTTCCTTAGAACTAAAACTAAATTCGTCCAAGATTGGCTTGCTTAAGAAATCAGTCCTTGGTGCATTTATACCCATGATTTTACTGGCTTTCATATTAGCCTACGGCTTTCAATATTTTGGTGACTACTCTTTTAAAACTGGACTCATTAACGCCATTCCGTTATGCGTTATCAGCAGTGCCATTGCCATTCCTAGTGTTATAAACTTGGATTCAGGAGAAAAGGAATTTGTGGTTTATGAGAGTAGCTTTTCTGATATCTTAGGTATTCTATTTTTCAATTTCATTGCTTTTAACGAAACCATAGGACTTGCTTCCGTAGCCAACTTCGGACTGCATTTGTTAATCATGCTTGTGGTGTCTATCATCGGAACTATAGGCCTTTCACTTTTACTAAGCAGAATAGAGCATCATGTCAAGTTTGTTCCTATCATTCTTTTGATAGTACTGGCATATGCTGTTCTGAAATCATACCACCTTCCAGCTCTGCTCTTCATTCTTTTATTTGGTTTGGCCATAGGAAACCTTCAGCAATTCGAAAAAATAAAATGGTTTAAGAATGTTAAAACTGACAACTTAAAAAATGAGATTAAAAGGTTCGAAGAACTTACTATTGAAGGTGCTTTCTTAGTTAGATCCCTGTTTTTTATACTTTTTGGTTACATGATTAAAACCTCCGAAATCTTGAACCCAGATACGATATATTGGGCTGCTGGCATTGTGGCCATAGTATTTCTACTTCGGGCTGTTCAGCTTAAAATATCAAAGTTTGATTTAACTCCCTTGGTTTACATTGCCCCTAGAGGACTTATTACCATACTTTTGTTCATTTCTATTAAGCCTGAGAATACCATTGTTTTCGTCAATAATTCCTTGATTATTCAAATCATCATTTTGACGGCCATCATTATGGCTATTGGTCTAATGGCTAAACCCAATGCTCCAAATATTGAGGAATAAATGAGTGAGGTTTGCTTGAGTTTTTATAATTTACAGAAATAATCTCCCCGAAACATGAACCCCATTCTTAAAAATATCTTGGGCGTAGTAGCTGGCGTAATAGTAGGCAGTGCCATAAATATGGGTCTGGTGATGGCGGGCCCTATGCTTATTCCATCTCCAAACGGTACAGACATCACCACCATGGATGGCTTAATGTCTACCATGCCATTCATGCAGCCTAAACATTTTATATTTCCTTTTTTGGCTCATGCACTAGGAACGCTGGCAGGAGCTTTTGTTACCGCCAAAATAGCCGCTACTCGTCAGACTCAAATGGCCATGACCATCGGTTTTTTCTTTCTCATTGGCGGTGTCATGAATATTCAAATGCTGCCGGGTTCGCCTATGTGGTTTAATGCTTTAGACGTAGTTCTAGCTTATTTGCCTATGGCTTGGATCGGTGCGAAATTGGCCAAGAAATAAACTTATTTCTTAAAGCATGCCAAAAGTCACTTACCAAGTTTACGTCATAGAATTAAACAAAAAGGTATTTACACTAAACGCTAAGTTTCGTGAAGCCAATCCTCAGTTCAATGGTGTGCTGGAATGTTTATATGTAGGTATGACTAGCAAAACACCCAAAGAGCGATTTCTTCAACATAAAACGGGCTTTCGAAACAAAAAGGGGCACAAACTATCAGCCAACATTGTTCAGAAATACGGCATGTATCTTAGGCCAAGCCTTTACAATCATATTGAGCCTGTAAATACACGTGCCGAAGCTTTGAAGCTTGAAGAAAATGTAGCTTTGAACTTAAGGAGAGAGCGGTATGCGGTTTGGTTTAATTAGCATCTTATAAATTAAAACTTATGTACAAAGACATCATTACCTACGAATTAGCAGAAAACGTTTCTGAAGAGCAGCTCTTAAAAGTGGCAGGACAAATAGTGAACGACTGGATGAAAATGCAGCCGGGTTTTATCCAATGGGAAATTAATACCAATAGCAATGGTAGCTATACCGACATCGTTTCTTGGGAGTCTAAAGACGCCGCAAAAGCTGCCGAAAAAGATATGGTGAATATCCCAAACGCTGGTGACTGGTATGCTTGTTACAAAGAAGGGAGTATTTCTAGTCAAAATTTAACATCGTTGGTGATATTTTAATTTACTCCTCTGTCAGCTCGAGCGATAGTCGAGAACCTATTACTTGGAATTGGCGAGACTGTTCTCGCCTACGCTCGAACTGAAAAGATTCATGGGTTCAAACTCGTAATGGAGTAAATAAAACTACCATTCCTCAAATCGAATTCGTAATTTCCCGCCATGAATTTGAATCTGAAAAATAAGTACGCTTTGGTCTGTGGTAGTTCAGACGGAATTGGTTGGTCATCGGCCGTAGAATTGGCAAAAATGGGAGCCAATGTTTGGTTGTTTGCTCGTAATAAAGAGAAGCTAAAACAAAAAGTTGCTCTTTTAGATATTTCTAAAGGACAAAAGCATAGATTTCTAGTAGCAGACTTTACAGACAGAAAAAGTGTGGAAGCCGCATTGGCTACTAATAAATGTCAGTTTCATATTTTAGTAAACAATACTGGCGGTCCGAGTGGCGGAGCTATTTTAGAAGAAGCCCCAGAGAAGTTTCAAGAGACTTTTGAGCAACATCTCGTTATCAACCAAATTATTACTCAGGCCGTAGTTCCTTTCATGAAAGCCGAGAAGTTTGGTAGGATTATCAACATTATCTCTATTTCTGTAAAACAGCCTATCATAGGCTTGGGTGTTTCAAATACCATACGTTGGGCAGTGGCGGCATGGGCCAAAACTTTATCAAAGGAATTAAGTCATACCGGCATCACGGTCAATAATGTTT
The DNA here is from genome assembly GCF_055134445.1 of Arcticibacterium sp. Lineage (NCBI taxonomy): Bacteria > Pseudomonadati > Bacteroidota > Cytophagia > Cytophagales > Leadbetterellaceae > Arcticibacterium > Arcticibacterium sp. The sequence continues at coordinate 38,721 of NZ_JBSRVI010000176.1, read as the reverse complement.
TACCTGGCTACACCAAAACGGGTAGACTAGCTCAAGTAAATGAAATGCGTGCTAAAAATGAAAACAAATCCATTGAAAAATTAGAGCAAGAAATGGAAGCTAATGTTCCTTCTGGGCGTTTTGCGACACCTGAAGAAGTAGCCGCTGCAGTGGCGTTTTTAGCCTCTCCGGCAGCTTTCTCTATCAATGGCGTGAATTTGCCAGTGGATGGTGGTTTGGCGGCTACGCTATAAGTTTATATTAGGTATTTGTTTCGAATCGGTCATATGCCAGTCGACCTGCAGGTGTTATAGGAGATTTAGACAATCTCCATACATCGAAAGGTCAAATTAACCCTTGGGGTTTTAATTTTCTTGGATTTAGGCAAGGCGTGATGCCAGTACGTTTGCGTATTACCCGCCATGACCAAAAGGCTGCCTGATTCCAAGAATATTTGAACTTTCTCTTTGGTAGCAATATGCCTCAAATCAAACCTTCTTTCTGCTCCAAAACTCATAGACGCTATTGGAGCGTTTAAGACTAAGGTTTTCTCGTCGTCCCGGTGCCATCCCATCCCTTCGTCACCATCGTGATAAAGATTCAGCAAACATGAATTAAATTCCACACCACATTTTGCTTCCGCTAGCTGTTTCAAAGTCAATAATTCTGGCGTCCATCTTAGAGGCACTTTTGTGGTGTTTGAATACTGATAAGGGTAATCGCCATCGGCATACCAAGCTACTTTCCTTTTGGTGATGATATGTTTTCCGAATATGATGGCCTCGTCGTTTTTCCAAGGAATTTCTTCTAAGAAGGTTTTTAATAGCTTTGAAGCTTCTGCCTCATCTATTATTTGACCGTGGTAATTTACTATTCCTTCTTGGGGTAAAAGATTTATTAAAGTATCCGGAATTTTCATTTTAACATGGTCTAATATTAGTTCTTCATTGTACTGCCATACGGGCATTACTTTTTTGTTGGGCAAAATAATAATCAAAAAAGCCCACCCCCCATAAACTCGTACTATTAAAAGCTTAGCATTTTTTGTCACAAATAACATCGCCCTTCTTTTACCAGTACTCAGACAGTAAGGGGCGATATAAGAATTTATTGCCTCCTATTTTAATATTCTACTCCACTTTCTCTTTGAGCGGCTTCCCAGCCTATAATGGCCGTTTTTCTGTTTGGACCCCACATGTAGCCTCCGAAAACGCCGCTTGACTGAATTACTCTGTGGCATGGTATCAAAAACGCTATTGGGTTTCCACCTATTGCGGTTCCTACTGCTCTGGCAGCTTTTGGTTTATCTATTTGATGTGCTATATCACCATAGGTTGAAAGCTTACCTGCAGGAATCTTCAGTAGGGCTTCCCAAACTTTTAACTGGAAAGCTGTTCCTTTTAAATGAAGTTTTACCATATTCATTTTTGACCAATCTTCTTCAAAAACCCCTAAGGCACTTTCTTGAAAACCATCCCTCTCATTTTGGTATGCAGCATTTGGAAATCGGTCTTTCAGTTCTTCAAAAGCCGAATTACTTTCATCCGAAAACCCCATATAGCACAGTCCTTTTGAGGTAGCGGCTGTTAGCACTGGACCAAATTTAGAATTGGCGTAGGTATAATTAATGCTCAGGTTTTCACCACCGTTTTTAAACTCACCGGGAGTCATACCCTCTATATTGACAAACAAATCGTGTAACCTCCCTGTTCCAGATAAGCCTATGTCCTCTGCGGTATCTAACAAATTTTGCTTGCTAGTTTTTAAGATGGTTTTAGCATGATTTACAGATATATACTGAAGAAACTTCTTTGGTGTAACACCCGCCCACTCCTTAAAAAGTCTTTGAAAATGAAATGGACTTAAGTTGACTTTTTCCGCCACCACGTCTAAACTTGGCTGAGATTTGAAGTTTAGCTGAATGTAACCAATAGCCTCTGCTACCCTTTTGTAATTTAAGTGCTCTTGTTCGCTCATTTGATACTGCTATTATGGGAACAAAAGTAAACGCTAAGACGAGAAGAAAGAACCCGATTATTGCTCTTCTGTATCTACCTCTTTCTTTTTAAGAGGCCTATTGGTCATCTGGATGATTGGTTTCTGAATGGCGACATTATTAGGATAAGACACCAAGTCACCATCTTCTAACTTAATCTGAATAGCAAAAAAAGTTATATCCTTTACAATTCCCGTTACAGAGTTATCGCCATCTAGGATTTTTATTTTAGAGCCGATTTTAAAAGGGAAATTAAAAAATAATAAGACCGATGCCGTGATGTTACTCAGCATAGACCAAGAGGCAAAAAGAGCTACCCCAGCTACCGCAAAAAAAGATGCGAAAATTCCTTTAAACGAAACATTCCAAATAAAGCCGAATGCTAAAAGCAAAAAAGCCAGCCAAGAAATGTCAAAAAACTTATTGGCATAAATAGACCTCGCTCTATCTAAGCCATGTTTTTTTTCCTGTTTTCTAATTAAGCCTCTTGATATCACTCTTAGAACAATAAATCCCATTATGGCAATTATAGAAACCGAAAATTCAAAGAAGCGGCTATCAATTATTTTTTCAAAATCCATAACGCAAAATTAGAATATTGATTTGATAATTGAATCAAATAGACAGAAGCTTCCCATTTTATTTATTCATTTAAATGGAATCCTTATTTTTGATAAAAGAAGAATTTATGGCACGCACAGAATCAAAAATGTTGCCGATTGGCACTATCGCTCCCGACTTTACATTACCAGATACTGTGTCTGGCGAAAAACTATCTCTCAGTGATTTAAAGTCTGATGTGGCTACCGTGATTATGTTCATCTGCAATCATTGTAAATACGTAAAGCATGTGAACCCTATGATTGTAGAAATAGTGGCAAAGTTCAAACCACAAGGCGTGAAATTTGTGGGTATCAGTTCCAATGACATCGTCAATTTTCCTGAAGATGGCCCAGAAGAAATGACTAAAACAGCAAATGCCCTAAGTTATAATTTCCCTTATTTGTACGACGAATCTCAGGAAATAGCAAAGGCCTATGATGCCGCCTGCACGCCGGATTTCTATATTTTCAACAAAGACCTGAAGCTGGTTTACAGAGGGCGGCTAGATGGCTCCACCCCTGGCAATGACGTCCCGCTAACGGGTACAGACTTAAGAGGTGCTTTACGTGCAGTGGTGGCTGGAGATTATGTGTCCGAGATTCAGTACCCAAGTATGGGCTGCAATATTAAATGGAAACCCTAGATATAAGAAAACCCAAAAACTGATAATTGCTCTTGGGTTTCAATGCTTGCTCAATAAAAGTTTATTTAGCTCCTAAAATTTCTATGTCAAAAACCAAAGGAGAGTTTTTTGGAATAGAACCTTGGTTTTGATTTCCGTAGCCTAAGCTAGAAGGAAAAATAATAGTGGCTTTTTCTCCTACTCTCATTTTAGCTATTCCTTCATCAAAACCTTTTACTACCCGACCTACTCCCAGCTGAAAGCTAAAGCTACCAGCGTCAAACTCATCATCATTCAAAAGTCTTCCGGCATACTTAACGGACACTGTTTGTCCAGTAAGCAAAGCTGCACCAGTAGGATTCTCTTTAACCATAATATATACCAATCCTGAGCTTGTAGTCTCTGTTGGAATTATATTCTTTGCCTCTAAATATTGCTCTATTTGGCTTGCTTCTGAACCTGAGAAACCGTCTTTATCCTTATCACAAGAAATAAGGAATAGAGAAGAAAGTACTATTACTAAAGTGGAAATTCGTATCATTAATTTTATAAATTTTGAGAACCGCAAATATATAACAATGGTACAAGCTTTCGCCTGCACCATTGAAATTATAGCCTTTAAAAAAGATTCAACACCGCTTAATCCTTTTCTTCAGGAACATGCTTACGCCAATTATCATAGCTTAAGCCATGCTTCTTTAAAACTTCCTCTGGAGCTCCATCCCAAGAATTGGGTGTGTTTCCTCGGTAATCCAAATCTTTCACCCCTATTTCTGATGTGAAGAAACCTGTAGCTGTCAAGTCACGCATTTTATTAAAAAAAGCTACCCCTTGAGACATCTCCGGTTTTGCCTCTTGCGGATAGGCTATCTGATCCAACATCTTGGTTTTATCAGATTTAGATAATTTAATAAACTTTTTACCAAACTGCTTATTGCATTCCAGATCTAACCACATCAAACCACCTCTCATTGGAATTTGATGGTGAGGCATATCCTTCACAATAAACTCGATAAAAGCCGGTACACCAGAATCTGTGGCACTACCAGATTTACCATCTGCAGGAATAATAATATCGGCCAAAACAGCTATGGTAGCCATTTCGTGTTTATCAAAAAAGGTTTCTGCTTTGAGTTTTCGCTCATACAGAATTTCTTCTTTCAGCTGACCGTTTTTGGAGTCAGGCAGTTCTTCAATAATTTTCTTTGGTTCACGCTGGGCCATTACTTTCCCAGAAACCGCTACTCCAGCAGTTCCTAAACCTATATTTTTTAAGACATCTCTTCTTTTCATACTTTTATCATTTCAATTCTTAAATATCAAGGAAATTATAAACCACCGCTTTTAACTCCCTTCATGATATACTCAGATGCTCTCATAGAAAGAGCCAAGATAGTCCAAGTAGGATTTTTATCTGCTTGAGATACAAAAGCACCGCCATCTACCACAAATAGATTTTTAACATCATGAGCTTGGTTATAGCCATTCAATACAGATTTGCTTGGATCAGAACCCATTCTCACTGTACCCACTTCATGGATAATTTCACCTGGGTTTGCAAGGCCATAGTCTTGGCTTGCATCTGGCTTATTTCCTATTGCTATTCCTCCCATAGACTCAATAATCTGCTCAAAGGTCTCGTGCATGTGTTTGGCCTGCTTACGCTCGTAATCGCTCCACTTATAATTAAATTTCAAAACAGGAATACCCCATTTATCCACCACATTAGGGTCAATTTCACAGTAATTATCTATAGATGCCACCGCTTCACCTCTACCAGCCATATGAATCATAGAGCCATAAAACCTTCTGTAGTCGTCTTTCAAAGAAGCTCCATAACCTCCACCTCTTTTCATGTTTCCATCCCTATCCGGAAATTTGCCATTGATATTTTCCATACCAAAACCAAAACCATAGGATGGCTGTGTCATACCTCCACCGTATTCAATATGGTAACCACGAGGGAAATCCAATTTGGAGTTATCTAACCACCATGGCGAGTAAACGTGAAGCCCACCTACACCATCTTCATTATATCTTTGTCTATCTGTAAGGCCTGGCACAAAACCACTTCTAGATGCTCCTGTAGAGTCATGCAGATACTTCCCAACCACCCCAGAAGAGTTGGCTAGTCCGTTTTGGAACCTTGAAGATTTAGAATTAAGTAACAACCTAGAAGACTCGCAAGCACTGGCTGCCAAAATAACAATCTTAGCTTTAATGGTTACTTCTTCTTTTGTATGCTTATCCACATAAGAAACGCCTATTGCCTTTCCGTTTTCATCTGTCAATACCTCTCTGGCCATGGCATTATTAATCAATGTCAGGTTTCCAGTTTTGGCAGCAGGAATACATAAAACAGAACTCGCAGAGAAATCTGCATAAGCTTGGCAACCACGGTTACACTGTCGGCAATAAAAACACTGACCACGCTCATCGTTTATCGGTTTAGTCAGAATCGACAACCTAGAAGGAATAGTGGTTACGCCTATTTTTTTATTGGCCTCCATAAACATCAACTCGTGCAAACGAGGCTTTGGAGCTGGCAAGAAAATACTGTCTGGGTCGTCTTTCAAGCCTTCATAGCTCCCAAAAACGCCTACAAGTTTTTCTACCTCATCGTAATAAGGAGCCACATCTTCATAAGATATCGGCCAGTTTTCACCAAGACCATCGATATCTTTTCTTTTAAAATCCTTTGGGCCAAACCTTAGTGAGATTCTTCCCCAGTGGTTTGTCCTTCCCCCAAGCATCCTTGAGCGAAACCAATTAAATTTAGATCCGTCTTTCTGTGTGTAAGGCTCTCCTTCTAACTGCCAGCCACCCCAGGCAGCGTCAAAGTCTCCAAAGTTCCTGAACTTACTACTCGCTCCACGTCTTTCAGATTCCCATGGATTCTTTAACTGGGTGATGTATTTCGGATCTGCTGGGTCATAATATCCACCTGCTTCAAGCATGCAGACTTTGGCTCCAGCCTTGGTGAGTTGATGAGCGGCCATGCCGCCTCCTGCTCCAGAACCTACGATCAATACATCGTATTCTTTGGCAGTTTCTTTAATGTGAAAGGATTCCATTCTTTTATATGATTGAATAATTTCATCCAATCTAGGCAATTATTGCAAAAAATAAAAGATTATTTGATTAGCCTTGCCAATTGAAGAGACGTATCGAGAAAAACCATCTTTGCTCGCACGTTTCTCTCTATGTGAAAGATGCCTTCATCTATAAGCTCACACATCTTTTGGAGATTATTCACATTAAAAACTTTAGAAAAGTTCTTAACAAAGTCTAACTGGTTCTGTTGAAGTTTCACCATATTTTCGTTGCCACCTGCCATTAAGAAAATCTCTCTAAATATGGTCAATGAATATTCTAACATGTTTTTCTGCTGCTCTTTAGAAAAAGCGTCAAACTCCTCGGAATAAGCAACTAACTCCATCAAATTGAATGCATAGCAATACCGCATCCAGTTCGCAAACCATTCTTGCTCACTTCCACCGCTGGTATTTGACAATTTTAAAGCTTTGTTAAGGTTGCCATTGGCCAATAAGGCTATTTCGTTGGCTCTATTTTCTGTAACACCTTTATTTAACAAAAAGGATTTAACCTCTTCATCTTTAAATTTTGGCACTGAAAAACGCTGAACTCTAGAAAGAATAGTGGTCAATAGGGTTTGAGCATTATTGCAAACCAACAAAAAGAAAGTTTTCTCTGGTGGTTCTTCTAAAATCTTCAAAATGGCATTGGCCGTGGAGATACTTAATAACTCGGGCAACCAAATGTAAACCAACTTATATCCTCCCTCATAAGATTTAAGAGACAGGTTCTGAATCAATTTTCTAGCTTCTTCTACAGGTATATTACCTTGTTTTATCTCTATTCTCTCCAACCAATCTGTCAAATTACCATAGACATTCTCTTGTGCAAAAGAACGCCACTCCGCCATAAAGTTTTCCGACAGCACTTTTTTCCCACCAGCTGTAGGAAAAATATAAGAGACATCAGGATGTGCCAGTTTATCTATTTTAGAACATGTAGGGCATTTGCCACAAGAGTCTGTTTCTGTGGGGTTTTGACAATTGACATAGGTTCCAAAAGCCAAAGCCAGAGCCAAATTACCCGAACCTTCTGAACCATGGAATAGCTGAGCATGTGCTACATGATTTTTTTTCACAGCAGCAATCAAAGTAGCTTTTTGCTCGTCAAGGCCAATTATGTCAGAAAAACGCATGTATTAAATTTCGGAAGGTTTGTTTTTCAAAATGTGTTTTAAAATTTTTTCATCTTCAGAAGAAAGTTTAATCCCCCTTCTTGCCATGGTGGCATTCATTACTTCTTTGGCTTTCTCGTATCTGTACTCAGAATAACCTTCTGCTTTCCCTCCCCAGGTAAAAGACGGGATGAATTTTTCTTGAAAACCAGAACCAAATACATTGGCACAAACACCTATTACCGTACCCGTATTAAACATAGTACCAATGCCAGCCTTGGTAAAATCTCCCATAAAAGTACCACAAAATAGCTCACCCGTTTCCACTATGGATTTCTTATCATAATTATAAAGTTTCACTTCTTTATAATCATTTTTAAGGTTAGAGTTATTGGTGTTGGCACCTAAATTACACCACTCTCCAATATAAGAATTGCCCAGAAAACCATCATGGGCCTTATTACTGAAACCATAGAAAATACTATTGCCTACCTCGCCTCCTACCCTACTCAATGGACCCAATGTAGTATTTGGCCTTATTTTAGCACCAAAAGCCACCATGCTATTTTCACACAATGCCACAGGACCTATCACTATAGCCCCCTCCTGTATTGTAGCATTCTTTCCTATATAAATAGGTCCGTTTTCAGCATTTAGAATACACGCTTTAAGGTCAGCTCCTTTTTCTACAAATATGTTTTCAGGAGCATATACTTTGGTATAGGGATCCTTTATTTTCTCCGATTTCCTGTTTTTAGTAACTAAAGTGAAGTCGTGGGTTATCTCAGATTTATTTTTAATAAAAAGATCTGGCAAGCTCCTAATCACGCTTACGTCTTTAGGCTTTATCTTCTTCACCCTATCTGTATCAAAATCCCCAAATCTATCTGATGAATATGCCACTATTTCATCTTTAAATTTAATACACTCACCAAAAGACAGTTCTTTGATAAGTTTTACTAAACCAAAAGTTGGAAGAAAGGACGAGTTCAAATAAATATTTTCTTTAACCGCAAAGTATTCAAATTTCTTTTGCAGATATTTTTCTGTTAAAAAGGAGACTTTGGCTTCAAAAATCTTTTCCCACTTTTCGTTAATGGTCAAAATTCCTAAACGGAGATTGCCAATGGGTCTAGTGAGCGTAAGTGGCTTTAGCTGATTACGGTATGTTGCGTCTTCAAAAAGTATAATGTTCATAGTCCGCAAAAATAAAGCCTCATTGGCATAGCACCAATGAGGCTTCACATTAAATTATTTTAAACTATTGTTGTGATGTCATTTCAATCGCCATTTTTACAGCCTCATAAGCGTTAACAACACCACCCGTTTTACTCAAAGTACTAAAAAGCCCTATACCCGATTCGCCAGGAAGGACTATCTTTTTATCTCCCAATTTAATGGAAGAGTCTAGTATAATTTGTTTTAACTGAACCGCGGTTAAAGAAGGGAAATAAGACTTTAATAAGGCTGCCACTCCGGCTACTGCAGGAGCCGCCATACTGGTACCTTGTTTTTCAGCATACTTAGAGTTCGGCTCTGTACTATAAATAGCAACGCCAGGAGCAAAAACATCTACATTATTTTTACCGTAATTGCTGAAGTCTGCCACCAACTTAGGAGCATCTTCATAAGACGAAGCACCCACACCTATCCAGTTTGATGCGACACCACCATTTTTGTAGTATTTAGTGGGGTAATGAATATTGACATCTATATCCGAATTATCATTCCCAGCAGCAGAAATCAAAAGAACCCCTTTAGATTCCGCATATTTAATGGCATCGTCCACCCACTCCTTCTCAGGGGAATAAGGTTTTCCGAAACTCATGTTAATTATTTGAGCTCCATTATCTACCGCATATCTGATACCATTGGCCACATCCTTGTCTCTTTCATCTCCGCCAGGCACAGCTCTTACCACCATTATTCTAACATCATTCGCCACTCCTTTTACACCTAAATCATTATTCCTGTTGGCTCCTATTATCCCTGAAACATGCGTACCGTGCATAGCTCTAGGGCCCACCACTTCACTATTGCCATATTTACCATATTCCAGTTTGTCTGGGTTATCTCCTACAATGGATCTGGCGTCAAACTCGGTATTATAATTATAGTTAAGCTGCTCTTTAAAATGATCTATCCCCTCTTGAATACCAGCGGCATTTGCACCCATCTCATTCATTCTTAGCCAATATTGCTTTGCTTGGCGAACTCTTAAATCTACATCTGCCTCATTTATTCCTTCTACTTGACTTTTGGTGACGGTTTCCGTACCGAGAGCATCAGAAAGAATTTCTTCCGTAATGGCAAAGTTCTCTTTTAAGCCCTCATACATAGGAAGATATTGCTCAGCTTCCTTCCTTTTCTCGTCTATCTCGGATTTTATTTTCTTAAAAGTGTTGTATTCTTCTCTATATTTTTTCAGCAAGCGTTTTTTGGGGTTTTCACCAAAGAGCTTACTGTATTTTACATACAATCTAGCGGACTCCAACTGCTCTTGAAGCACGTCTTGACCATCTGCTCCACCAATAAAATCCCATCCATTGATATCATCAATGAATCCATTATTGTCATCATCCTTTCCGTTGTTTGGGATTTCGCCTTCGTTGACCCAAATTCTATCTTTGAGATCCTCGTGAGCTATATCCACTCCTGAGTCTACTACCCCTACAATAACCGTTTTGGAAGTTCTACCTTTCAAAAGCTCTTCATAGGCTTTCTCTACACTCATACCCCTTACCCCATCTTTCTCAAAATCGAGATTAAACCAGTTTGCTTTCGTTGTCAGATCCTGAGCGAACGCTCCAATAGAAAGCAAAAGCCCCATAAAGGCTAAAAAAGACTTCCTCATTCCGTATTTTAGTTTGTTTATTTAACGAGTTGCGAATTACGGAATAAACCATTAAGAATAAAAAATATTGCTTATATCCAATAAAATAAAAGGACTATATAACTCCATAGACGTTGCAAATCTGTGGTAAAATCATGCTAATAAGCTAAAGAAGCTCTCGATTTTCATCGAGAGCTTCTGTTAATTTTATTGAAATGTATCCTTATTTTATTTTTACCACGACAGGCCCATCTCCTTTTCTAGTACCTGATAGCACTTCTATCCTAGAAGCACTTATGCCGAGTTCATATAAAGCCCCCTGAACACCATATGCTCTATCTTCTGCCGTTCTGGAAGAAGAGCTGGTTCCTGCCACTTGAATTTTGGCTTCCGGATTTTCTTTTAAATATTTTACCACATCGGTAAGAGCACCTTTACTAAGCACTTCTGCACCGTTATTTCTGAAACTTAGGCCATTGATACCTACAAAAGAATTACGGGAATTAAGTTTTACAGACATAGGTCTGGTGTCGGTCACCACGCTTTCTTCGCGTACTGCTTGCTCCTGAACAGGAGTCCTTGAAACGACATTTTCTTTTGGCGAAACCGCAGATGGCTTTGGGGCTTCTCTTTTCTCTACCACCGTAGGTTGTGGTATACTTTCCGTTTTAACTGTAGCGGCAGATGCCTGCTCATTAGGACTTTGGGTGGCGTCTGCGTTGATACCTTCATTTTTTGATGAACCAAAAGCATCAGCATTATCAGCGTTAGAATTTTCGGTAGAATTAAGATTATCGAAGATATCGCTCTCTGTCTTATAAAAAGCAGAGTCTTTAAGACTTAGTACTTGCTCATTTTCTGAATCAGATAAATATCTATCTTTTAAAGAATAGTAAATAGCCGCTAAACCCAAAACCGCTAGAAATATCCAAGCTACCCAGTTGAAAGAACTATCAGAATTTTCATCTCTAATTTCTTTGTCTTTGGATCTTCCTCTTTTTTTCCTCACCCTCACTCTTGCAGTTTCTTCTTTAACCTCAGCTTGCGGAAGATTAATAATTGGTGCTGTAACCACCGGGGCCGTAAACCCTAAGCTGTTCATCATAACTTTGGATGTTTCAGGATCTAAGCTCAAAGGCTCTTGTAGCAATTTAGCATTAAAGCCTGAGGCATTAAGTTCTTCCACCTTTATGTGTTTCCCTAGAACCCCTAATATTAAAGGAGCCGATAAACTCAATAAAGAAGATGCAGAAGTCTTGCTAATAGAACCTAACTCAGCAATTTTATCAGTTAAAACTCCAGATCCGCTATTAAAGAAGTGATTATTAATATTTTTACCAATCGTGATCAATAACTGAACCTTATCAGGATTGCTGAAAAGCCTTGGCAAATCATCTGTAAGGTCACCAGAGTGCCCACCATCATTGATTACTTTTAAAATTCTTGTGGCATCTCCATCCTTTAGAGCAATCTCTTTCAAACCGCCCAGCATAGCATTTAGAGACAGTCCCAAAGAACGATTAACAGCCTCCGTGGATTCCCCAAGAAACTTGCTAATCTTATCTTCTTCTACTCCGCCAATCCTTGATTTTAAGCTACTTATAATTTCCATTATACTATTAAAGTTCTTATACTTTGTTTATCGCCACATAGTTACATTCTATAGAAAAACAATAATTATGCCTAAAACAATATACCAACTCAATATTAAATTTACTTAAAGTACTTTATTTAGTTCTTCTAAAAGCTGGCAATACTTATCTACGCCCTGTCTTATTTCCGTCAACCTTATAAATTCGTCTGCTGAGTGAGATCTAGCAGAATCTCCTGGACCTAATTTCACCGTTTCAAAAGGCATTAAGGCCTGATCTGAAAGGGTGGGTGACCCATACATTTTATAATTAAGCCTTTTTGCCACCTGAATTAAAGGATGATTAAGAGCTATTCCTGAAGAATTTAATCTTACCGATCTAGGCTTCACCTCGCACTGAACATTATCCTTAATAATATCCAACGTTTCGTGTAAAGTATAGGCATCCGTAACCCTCACGTCTACTGTAAACTTGCATTCATCAGGCACCACGTTATGCTGGGTTCCAGCATTAATTATCGTAAGCGACATTTTCATTTCTCCAAGGGTTTCAGATATTTTAGCGAATTTATAATTCTTAAACCAAAGCATATCTTCCATGGCTTTATAGATCGCATTCACGCCTTCTTCCCTTGCTGCATGCCCTGGTATTCCTACACTAAGGCAATCCAAAACCATCAAACCTTTCTCAGCCACAGATAAATCTAAACTGGTGGGCTCTCCCACAATACCAAACGAAATCTCAGGCAATTTTGGAAGCAATGCTTCTATACCATCCTTCCCAGAAATCTCTTCTTCAGCAGATGCTGCCAACAGCAGATTAAAATGTAAATCAGATCTATGATAAAAATACTCAAAAGTAGCCATCAATGAAACCAAAGGCCCTCCAGCATCATTACTGCCTAAACCATACAATATATCCTCTTCTAGATCAGGAGAAAAAGGGTCTCTGGTATAAGATGCGTTTGGCTTTACGGTGTCATGATGACTATTCAAAAGGATGGTTGGCTTTTCTTTATCAAAGAATTTATTCTTTGCCCAAACATTATTTAAATGTCTAGAAAAGGGAATGTTTCTTTCTCTAAAAAATTCCTCAATTAAATAAGCTGTATTTTCCTCCTCTCTACTTAAAGAAGGTGTCGCGATTAGTTTTTTGAGCAGTTCTATTGCTCCATCTGAAAAGGTATTATCAATTAGCATAAAACAAATGTAGGATGTTTCTAATTTCCAACCATCTTATTGAACCAGGAGTCCTATAAGTACTATGAAAAAGTTAACTTTTATGTTTTTTTTGATGTTTATTGTATGCCTTTTGGCATGCCAGACAGAAACGCCACAGCCAGAAGCTATTGAAGGGCTTTGGCAATGGGAAAGTGCTAGCGGAGGAATAGGAGGTGTTACCATCAAAGCCGATGAAAACAATCAAAAAACGATAAGCTTTGGTTCAAACGGAATGTTTCAAGAAGTAATTAACAACGAACTGAAATTTGAATCCAACTATATTATTGTAAAGGGTAAATCCATCACTTCTGTGGACTCCATTCCACTCATCAAATACACCAATGGAGCTAGGTTTAATCAATCTTTCATGATTAATGGAAACTCACTCCTACTTTTTGACGAAGTATACGACGGTTTCACGCATTCCTATGTAAGAATACTTTTAGACTAAGCTAAAATTTGAGTGCCCGTCTCTCCTCTTTCCACAGCTGCAAGAAGCTCATCTGCTTCGCAAATAATAACTTTCTTAACGCCTTTGTTTATAGCATCAAAAGCATTGTCTAATTTCGGAATCATACCCTCGTAAATTACGCCACTTTTCTTATACTCCTCATAAAGAGCTGGCTTTAAAACTCTTATGACAGAATTCTCATCTTCAGGATCAGAAAGGACACCTTTTTTCTCAAAACAATATATCAAATTCACAATCCTCTTTTCTGCCAAAGCCGTAGCAATTGCCGAAGCTTGCGTATCGGCATTCGTATTTAACATTCCATGTTCTTTATCAAAAGTTAATGGGGCAAAAACCGGTGTAACTTTCTGACCTAAAAGCGTATCTATAAAATTTGAATTTACGCTTTCAATGTCTCCAACAAAACCATAATCAACACTGTTTACCTCTCTTTTTTTAGCCGAAATAAGATTGGCATCTGCACCAGAGAGTCCAATGGCATTGCAGTCTTTAGATTGAAGAGATGCCACTATTTTTTTATTCACTAAGCCTCCATAAACCATGGTCACCACATCTCTCATAGGAGCATCGGTTATTCTCCTCCCTTCCACCATTTTGGTTTCAATACCTAAATCATTGGCTATTTTAGTGGCTATTTTACCACCACCATGTACCAAAACTTTATCGCCCTTGAGCTGAGCAAATGAGGAAAGAAACTTTTCTAGTTTGGCGTCATCATTGATAACATTGCCACCTATTTTAATAATATTTATTGGCATAATTAAGCTTCAAATAAATCTACAAATTCAAATTTTTGACCATTAAATAGTCCTTTATCAGAAAGTTTTAAAGATGGAATAACCAATAAAGCCATGAAAGATAATGACATGAAGGGAGCTTTCAATGTAGCACCCAAAACCTCTTTCGAAAACCTATCAATCTGCTGGTAGTCTTGGGCTACCTCCTCTGCACTTTTATGACTCATTAAACCCGCAATTGGTAGTGGCAAAATACCCATTTTCTCGGCAGAAACAGCAGAAATACCTCCACGCTCTCGTATCACCAGATTTACGGCGTCTGCTATGGCTGCATCATCTACTCCTACGGCAATAATATTATGTGAATCGTGGGCCACAGAAGATGCGATAGCCCCAGCTTTTAAGCCAAATCCATGAATAAATGCCACAGAAACCTTACTTTTCTGATATCTATTATAAACTACAAGTTTTAAAACATCTCCTTCCACATCGCATATCACTTCTTTCCCCTCTAGGGTTACATCCTTTTTAACAGAATCCGTAATAAGCTGACCATCATTTACTCTTATGACCCGAAGTCTTTTAGAAGGGTCTTTGCAGAACACTTTTAAATCTTCTTTATTCAGATTTTCAGCATTGAAATTATTGACAATTTTACTCTTTGTCTCAGGAAGATGACTTTTCCCATTCTCAGCTACTAAAGTACCGTTAAGATAGGTCTCCATAACATGAAAATCTCTTAAATTTCCTACCCGAATAAAATCTGCAGGATCACCTTCTAAAAGTAAACCGATAGGCAGCGAATAATGCTTGACAGGATTTAAAGATGCCATCCTTAAAACATCAAAAAGACCTACTCCAGCATCAATGGCTCTGGCTACTAAAGCATTTATATGGCTAGTCAAAAGTTCGTCCGGATGTTTATCATCAGAGCAAAACATCATTTGATGCGACCACTCTTTTGCTAAGGGAATCAAGGCTTCGAAATTCTTTGCTGCACTACCTTCTCTTATTAATATCTTAACCCCTAACTTAAGCTTTTCTTCGGCTTCTTCAAAAGTGAAACACTCGTGATCTGTACTAATACCATGACTAAAATACTGCAAGGCATCTTTACCCCTAACTGCGGGAGCATGGCCATCTATTGGTTTCCCCAACCTTTTGGCAATCTCCAGCTTTTTCAAAACTTCAGTGTCTTGAAAAATTACGCCTGGAAAATTCATCATTTCAGCCAAATAAGAAATTTCTGGCATATTAAGAAGCTCTTCAATACCTTCTGAATCTATGACTGCACCAGCAGTTTCAAAAGAGGTGGCTGGCACACAAGATGGAGCACCAAAAGCCACTTTAAATGGAGTTTGTTTAGCATCTTCCACCATGTACTTCACGCCATCAATACCTAAAACGTTGGCTATTTCATGGGGGTCAGAAACGGAACCTACTGTGCCATGGGTTACAGCCACCCTTCCAAATGAGGCAGGACTAAGCATAGAGCTTTCTATATGAACGTGGGCATCCACAAAGCCCGGTAAAAGATAGCTCTCTCCCTTCTTTTCCTCGCCAAAGTTCTTAATGGTAAAAATTCTCCCATCCTTAACTATTAGCTCTCCCCAGTAAATAGTGTTATCAAAAATATTGACAATGTTACCTTGTATTACCTCCATATATCCATTTTTAAAATGACAAATTTAGGAATTAAATGAACCGCCCAACAAACAAAAAGAGCTATTAGTCTTCATAAAAAAATGGCCTTTAGAAATTTACCCAAGGCAATTCGTCTTATAAAACGAAAGAGGCTATCCCACATTCATGAAATAGCCTCTCTTAAAATATAGCTGTGGCTTAGTTGGCCACTTCACTTAAAAACTTAACTCTAATCAGTCTAACGTCTTCTTCCGTTACTTCTTCTTCGTAATCTTCAAACTCCACCATAGCTTTATCTATGGCATCAGACTGTGAAGACATGAAATAATCATAAAGATCGTCTTGCTTATCCTCATCCATCTCTTCTTCCAGATAGTAATCTATATTAAGCTTGGTGCCTGAGTAGCAAATGTTTTCAATCTCCGTTAGCAGTTCATCAAAACTTATCTTCAGAGAGTCCGCTATTTCTGGCAAACTAACTTTTCTATCCACCTGCTGAATGATAACAATTTTGGCCTTTGATTTATTAACTGCAGATTTCACTACAAAATCCTGCGTCGTTTCTATGTCGTTTTCTTCAACATATTTGGCTATCATTTCAATAAAATCCTTACCAAATTTCTTAGCCTTACCCATTCCAACACCTTGAACCTGTGTAAGAGATTCCATATTAATAGGGTAAACACTGGCCATCTCTAATAAAGAAGGCTCTTGAAAAACAGCATAAGGAGGTATTCCGTGGGCTTTTCCTACCTTTTTACATAAGCTCTTAAGCATTTCCAGAAGAGCCTCATCTGCAGCACCACCGCCGCCACTTGGGCCAGAAGACTGAATACCGTCATCTCTACTACCTTCTGCAAGAGAAAGGTCGTGGTCGTCACGCATTTCTATTTCATGCGGTTTCTTTAAAAACGCCTTCCCGGTAGCAGAAACTTTTATGACGCCATAGTTTTCAATATCTTTTTCTATAATACCGTAAACCATTAACTGACGAAGCACTGAAACCCATCTGTCTGTAGGCCCAAATTTCTCTTTCTCCGTGTCGTCTTTACCGTTAGGTTTAAAAAAGTCTATTTTATCTCCTTTGAAATAATTTAAACCTGCACCATACTCTGCTAGTTTATGATGATCATGACTAACGATGTAATCATTTTTAGTGGTATTGGCAGTCAGTAAATCTGCAATGTGTTGCAAAGGAAACCTCTCTTCTGTTGCCAGAATAGCTTTAAGAGCTAAGGTAATCTCATCTTTCACTACAAAAGAACCTGTCTTGTGCTTACAGTTATCACAGAAACCACAGTCCTTGTCCATGTATTCGCCGAAATAGCCGAGAAGCTGACGTCTACGACAAACACCTAAAGTAGAATACGAAACTATTTCCATCAAAAGTGCTTTGGCGTTTTCACGCTCCATCACACTTTTATCTTTATTAAATTTCTCTAGTTTGAGAACATCATCATAAGCATAAAACATAAGGCAGGTTCCATCCAAACCATCTCTACCTGCTCTACCTGTTTCTTGATAATAACCTTCTAAAGATTTAGGGGCATCGTAATGAACCACAAAACGAACATCTGGTTTATCAATACCCATTCCGAATGCAATAGTGGCACAAACCACGTCACAATCTCCCTTCAAAAAGGCATCCTGGTTTTTAATCCTCACATCAGGATCCAAACCTGCATGATACGGAAGAGCTTTAACGCCGTTTACAGATAATAAACTCGCTATTTCCTCTACTTTCTTTCTGCTCAAACAATAAACAATCCCACCTTTCCCTTTGTATTGACTTACAAACTGGATTAGCTGTTTCTTAGGATTAATCTTTGGCCTAACTTCATAGTAAAGATTGGCTCTATTAAAAGACGTTTTGAATAAAGTAGAATCATCCATGTCAAGATTCTTCTTAATATCCATCTGAACCTTTGGCGTCGCGGTAGCCGTAAGGGCTATAATGGGCAAATTAACGTCAATGCTTTCAATAATGCTCCTGATTTTTCTGTACTCTGGTCTGAAGTCATGACCCCATTCAGAAATACAGTGAGCTTCATCTACAGCCACAAAAGACAATTTGGCCTGTTTAAGAAAAACAAGGTTATCTTCTTTTGTTAAAGATTCTGGAGCTATGTAAAGTAATTTACACTCTCCGCTGAGTACATCTTTCTTCACTCTGTTCATTTCTGACTTGTTGAGTGTAGAATTTAAAAATTGGGCATTGATCCCAAAGGCCACCATTTGGTCAACCTGATTTTTCATCAGGGCAATCAAAGGGCTAATTACAACTGCCGTACCGTCTAGCGTAATTGCGGGAAGCTGATAGCATAAGGATTTTCCTGCACCAGTTGGCATGATCACGAAAGTGTTTTGACCAGAAACCACACTGTGTATTATCTTATCTTGCTCTCCTCGAAATTTGTCGAAACCAAAGACATCTTTAAGATTTTGCTTTAGTTTGTTTTCTATTATTATATCAATCATGGTAAGTCACTAAGTACCTGCTCCTTACGTCCTATCAAAGGGCTTTAAAATTATGGTATCTAAATTTAGCCAAAAAAAATCACTTTACTTAGTACTTTTTAACTCAATTCACCTTAAGGGGCTTTAAATCTTATGCTGACAAAGATTTTATACTTTTGTCGAATAATTATTACTGAATTTTATAAGTGGATACGAAAATAAAGAAAAAAATAACCGACTTAGCCAAAAAAGTCATCACCGCTGAGTCAGAGGCAATAGATTCTTTGAAAAGTTCTATTAACGAAGACTTCATAAAAGCTATAAGCCTGATACTCAATTCTAAAGGAAAGGCTGTTTTAACGGGTCTTGGAAAGAGTGCGATAATTGCCCAGAAGATTTCTGCAACCTTTAATTCTACTGGGCAGAGAGCTGTCTTTATGCATGCCGTAGACGCACTTCATGGTGATCTTGGCATATTGGACAAAAACGATATAGTCATTTGTTTGTCTAAAAGTGGAAACAGTCCAGAAATAGTAAATTTACTTCCTTATATTAAACGGGTTAAATCTCCACTAATAGCCATTACTGGCAATGTAGACTCCGCCTTAGCCAAAGCTGCAGATTGCACTTTAAATGTATTTGTAGAAGTAGAGGCCGGCATAAATAACCTTGCTCCTACTTCTTCTACCACTACCGCTTTGGTAATGGGAGACGCCCTCGCAGTGTGTTTGATGGACATGAGAAATTTCGGCCAAGAGGACTTTGCTCAGTATCATCCTTCAGGAAATTTAGGAAAAATCATGCTCCTTAAAGTCTCAGACATTTATACAAAAAATGCAATTCCTGTGGTCAGGGAGAATGAGGGAATTAATGCCGTAATTCTGGAAATTACGTCAAAAAGACTAGGAGCTACTGCCGTTTTAAACGAGGAGGAAAACTTGGTAGGCATCATCACTGACGGTGATTTAAGACGTATGCTAAATGAGAATGCCGATTTCAGTGGATTAAAAGCAAAAGATATCATGGGTAAAACCCCAAAAACCATCAAAAAGGATGTTTTGGGCGTTGAAGCTCTAGGATACATGCGTAAAAACAGCATTACACAGCTCATCGTGGTGGACAACCAAAAGGTTTTAGGATTTATTCATTTACACGATTTACTTAGAGAGGGATTGGTATAATCAGTGGCATTATGGAAATTTCTTCTTTTTTTTGTTGAATAGTCTCAAACACTAATATGCGTCAAACAGATTTTTTAGTTATCGGTTCTGGTATAGCCGGTCTTAGTTTTGCTCTTAAAGCCGCCAAGGAAGGGAAGGTTTTAGTTTTAACCAAAGTAAACGCGGAAGAAACCAACACCAAATATGCCCAAGGAGGGATAGCTGCTGTTTTCAACCCAGAAGTAGATACGTATGAAAAACACATTAGCGACACGCTTATAGCTGGTGATGGGCTTTGTGACAGAAAGACGGTGGAAATTGTCATCAAGGAAGGCCCAGATAGAATCAGAGAATTGATAGAATACGGTGCCAATTTTGATAAAGACGAAGACGGCACTTATGATTTGACCAGAGAGGGCGGTCATTCAGAAAAAAGAATTCTCCATTATAAAGATATTACAGGCTGGGAAATAGAAAGAGCTCTTTTAGAAGAGGTCTCTAAAAACCCAAACATTGAAATCTTAACGCACTATTATGCCGTTGAGGTGATTACTCAGCATCATTTAGGCATTAAGATTACCAGAGAAACGGAAGACATTACGTGCTATGGTATATATGCTTTAGACGTAAACTCTGGAAAAGTAGAAAAGATTCTGTCGAAAATGACACTTATGGCCACAGGTGGTGCTGGGCATATTTATGCAGCCACTACTAATCCTGTGATAGCAACCGGAGATGGCATAGCGATGGTTTATAGAGCAAAGGGGAAAGTTAGAGACATGGAAATGATTCAGTTTCATCCAACTTCTCTTTACAACCCTGGCTCTTTCCCTAGCTTTTTAGTCACTGAAGCCGTAAGAGGTGAAGGCGGCGTCTTAAGAGATAAAAATGGTCGTGAGTTTATGTACGACTATGACGAAAGAGGCTCACTGGCTCCTAGAGATATTGTTGCTAGGAGTATAGATGCCGAAATGAAGAAGTCTGGTGAGGAGTTTGTTTATCTTGACATCACCCATAAGTCTAAGGAAATGATCCTTGATCATTTCCCTAATATCTATCAGAAATGTCTGACGGTAGGGGTAGATATGACCAAAGACTATATTCCTGTAACCCCCGCTGCCCACTACCTTTGTGGTGGTATTCTAGTAGATTATAATGGACAATCTAGCATCAGCAACCTTTTTGCCTGCGGAGAATGTTCCTCCTCAGGACTACACGGAGCCAATCGACTAGCATCTAACTCTCTTGTAGAAGCAGCAGTTTTTGGTAATAGAATAGCTCAAAAGGCCCTTGATAATATTGAAGGTATAGAATTTAATACTTCTATTCCTGACTGGGATGAGTTTGGTGCCGAGCAACCCAAAGAGGCCGTTCTAGTCACGCACAACCTTAGAGAGCTTCAAAGAATGATGTCTGATTATGTGGGAATTGTCCGTTCAGATTTTCGTTTAGAAAGAGCTATGAGAAGATTGCATTTATTGCAAGATGAAACGGAAGAGTTTTATAAGAAAACCAAGTTGTCTGTAAAACTTTGTGAACTTCGTAATCTTATTTTATGTGCCGAAATGGTCATAAAATGTGCTCAAAAAAGAAAAGAAAGTAGAGGCTTACATTACACCACTGACTACCCCTATAAACTTGGAGGGACCCCAGAGAATTCTGTTTTATAAATTAAATATTCTAGAGCAATACAGTAAAGAAAAATTAAACGCTTGAAGGGCTGTGGATAGCCTTTAAGATTTTGCTTAAAAAGACCTAGTAAATTGGCTTAATAGATGCCATTTTGTAACTTCAAGCCAATTTTATCTTAAAATATTGCATGCAAGAATTTCTCATTTACTTAAAACTTGGTTATCAGCACATAACCGACTTAAAAGGTTTCGATCACATCTTATTCATCGTTGCACTCTGTGCCATTTCTTCCTTAAAACAATGGAAAAGTGTACTTATATTGGTAACCGCCTTTACCTTAGGGCATTCCATGACTTTAGGTCTTTCTGCCACCGGTTTAGTAAAAGTAAATTCTGACCTGATAGAATTTTTAATACCTATAACTATTCTACTAACCTGTGTCGTTAACTTTTTCCATAAGTTCCAGAAAAGTATCTACGCTGAACCGCGAAAAAGAAAACTTGTAAGATACATCATTGCTACCGTTTTCGGATTAATCCACGGACTGGGCTTTTCCAATTACCTTAAAAGTTTATTGGGTGGAGAAAGCAGTATCATAAAACCACTTTTCGCCTTTAACTTAGGATTAGAATTTGGTCAAATCATCATTGTCCTTGCGGTGCTACTATTAAACTTCTTCATGATAACCATACTAGATTTAAGAAGAAAAACTTGGAACCTTATACTTAGTGGAATAATATTCGGAATGACACTTATGCTGATTATAAATGCCAACTAAGTCAAAAAGAATGGCATTGGACTTATTCTAAAAGACTTAAAGACTACCCTGTCCTGAAGGGCTTTTATAGATGTTTAAGAATGGATTGCCATATAAGTACCGTTAGTAAACCCCTTTACTAGAAACATAGCCTTACTAAAAAAAACAAAACTTTTAATTCGACGTTAAAAGCACTTGAGTAAAGACCGAAGACCTTCCTAATATGTCAATAAGGCTACATTATCGGAAGGTCTCTATAAAAGATATCTTTTTTCATATTCTTACGGTTTTTCTTTGTGGATTTTATTGATCAAATTAGCAAGCTCTTTACGTAATTAGAAAACCTATTAAATAATGTACATACAAGGAAAGGCCAAAGAAGCATTGACTTTTGACGCCATAGTGGTGGGATCTGGAATATCAGGAGGTTGGGCTGCCAAAGAATTGACCGAAAAAGGTCTTAAAGTGCTCATGATAGAACGCGGCAGACACATTGAGCACGTAAGTGGCTATGAAAATGCCATGAAAAACCCTTGGGACTTTGAATACAGAGGCCAACTTTCCAACAAAGAAAAAAAAGAATATTACTCAGGATCGAGAGCTGGCTTTGCCAATGCTCAAGACATACTTCCACATTTCGTAAAGGATGTAGATTATCCTTTTGCGGAGCGAAAAAGATTTGACTGGGTACGTGGATATCAAACGGGTGGCCGCTCCCTAACTTGGGGAAAGCAAAGCTACCGATGGAATAAAAGGGATTTTGAGGCTAATTTAGAAGATGGTCATGGCGTAGACTGGCCCATCAGATATGAAGATTTGGCTCCTTGGTATGATCATGTAGAACGTTTTGCGGGTATAAGTGGAAGTATGGAAGGGCTAGACGTATTGCCTGATGGTATATTCCAAACACCCATGGAACTCAACTGCGTAGAAAAAGAAGTCAAAAAAGGAATAGAATCAAATTTTAAAAACAGACACCTTTTTATTGGAAGAGCTGCACATTTGACAAACCCAACAGAAGAACAATTAGCTCTTGGACGTGGTACTTGTCAAAACAGAAACCTCTGTAAAAGAGGGTGCCCTTACGGTGCTTACTTCAGTACACAAGCTGCCACATTGCCTGCCGCCAAAAAAACAGAAAATCTTACGGTGGTCAATGATAAGATAGTTTATCAAACCATTTTTGACAAGGAAACCGATAAGGTTATTGGCGTAAAAGCCATTGATGAGAAGACCAATGAAGAAATAGAATATTTTGCCAAAATCATCTTCATCAATGCCTCAGCCATGAATTCAGCGTGGATAATGATGCAGTCGACCTCCTCAAAACATCCAAATGGACTGGGAAATGAAAGCGACCAATTAGGTCGTAATATTATGGACCATCACCTAAATGCAGGTGCAAGAGGTCACTATCCAGGTCATGAAGACAAATATTATTATGGCCGCAGGCCTAACGGTATATACATTCCGAGATTTGCCAATTGGGGGGATGACAAAAGAGAATTCTTAAGAGGTTTTGGCTATCAAGGTGGAGCCAGCCGAGCTCAAGGAGACCCAGGCCTAAACGATGCCAGTTTTGGTGCTGATTTCAAGGAAAAAATGAGCTTACCTGGACCTTGGTCATTTAGTATGAGAGGCTTTGGAGAAACCTTGCCAGACCCTAATAACAGAATAAGATTAGCTGACAAAAAAGACAAAAACGGGTTACCTCAAATTGAATTTGATGCGGCTTGGGGTCAAAACGAGCTCCAAATGAGAGAAACCATCATGAAAGAAGCCATAGATATGTTAGAAGCAGCTGGCTTAGAAGAAGTGGTAGGATATAATGAGATGGAGAAAAGTCCGGGAGTAGGAATACATGAAATGGGTACAGCCAGAATGGGTCGTGACCCAAAAACATCTGTATTAAACAAATGGAATCAAGTGTGGGGAGCAGAAAATGTATTTGTAACGGATGGAGCAGCCATGACATCTTCTTCCTGTGTAAACCCATCCCTAACTTATATGGCTTTAACAGCAAGAGCTGCGAATTATGCCGCCGAACAATTTAAACTAGGCAATCTATAATTATTCCGCCTCATTGATATAATAACCTATAAACATGTCATGTTTTGAATAAACACTAAGGACATTAGCTCTTGATTTTCAAGAGCTATCCTACAAACCTTTTCATTCACCCGTATTTAATAAAAAACATATTCTACCCATAGCATGTATATACAAGGAAAAGCTAAAGAAAACGTAACTTTTGACGCCATTGTAGTAGGCTCAGGAGTATCTGGAGGATGGGCAGCCAAGGAATTGACAGAAAAAGGCCTCAAAGTACTCATGATAGAACGGGGCAGACATATTGAGCATGTTACTGGTTATGAAAATGCCATGAAGGACCCTTGGGATTTCCCACATAGAGGTCAATTAACGAATAAGGAAAAAGAGGAATATTACGCTGGAGCTAGAGCGGGCTTTGCCAATGCTGAAGATATACTTCCACATTTTGTAAAAGACGTAGATTACCCGTTTGCTGAAAAAAGAAGGTTTGACTGGGTAAGAGGATACCAAACTGGCGGCAGATCTTTAACTTGGGGTAAACAAAGCTACAGATGGAATAAAAGAGATTTTGAGGCTAACTTAGAAGATGGACATGGCGTAGACTGGCCCATAAGGTATGAAGATTTGGCACCATGGTATGATTATGTAGAGCGTTTTGCGGGAGTTAGTGGCAGCAGAGAAGGTTTAGATGTTCTTCCAGATGGCATTTTCCAAACGCCCATGGAGCTCAACTGCGTAGAAAAAGAAGTTAAAAAAGGGATAGAGTCTAACTTTAAAAACAGACACCTTTTTATAGGCAGAGCCGCACATTTGACCAATCCAACAGAAGAACAATTAGCTCTAGGTCGTGGTACTTGCCAAAACAGAAACCTATGTCAAAGAGGCTGTCCTTATGGTGCTTATTTCAGTACCCAATCGGCCACTTTACCTGCAGCTAAGAGAACCGAAAACCTTACTGTAATCAACAACAAAATAGTTTACCAAACCATTTTCGACAAGGAGACAGATAAAGTTATTGGCGTAAAAGCCATTGATGAAAAAACAAATGAAGAGGTCGAGTATTTTGCCAAAATCATTTTCCTAAATGCCTCTGCCATGAATTCTGCTTGGATAATGATGCAGTCTAAATCTTCCAAACATGTCAATGGTTTAGGAAATGATAGCGACCAATTAGGCCGAAACATAATGGACCACCATTTGGCTGTAGGAGCTACTGGAAGGTTTGAAGGCATGGAAGACCGTTACTATTATGGACGTAGACCAAATGGCATATATATTCCAAGATTTGCCAACTGGGGTAACGACAAAAGAGAATTTCTTAGAGGCTTTGGCTTCCAAGGGCAAGCAACGCGAGGAAAAGGGCAATACCCAGAAAATGCTGCCACATTTGGAGCTGCGTTTAAGGACAACATGAGCCTACCAGGATCTTGGAATGTCAGTTTATGGGGATTTGGAGAGACACTTCCTGACCCAAATAATCGCATGACAATTTCAGATAAAAAAGACAAAAACGGTTTGCCGCAAATTGAATTTGATGCCGGGTGGGGTAAAAACGAAATCCTTATGCGTGAAACCATCATGAAAGAGGCAGTAGATATGTTAGAAGCCGCAGGACTAAAGGATGTGGTAGGAAACAATGACAAAGAAAAAAGCCCAGGTGTAGGAATCCATGAAATGGGTACTGCAAGAATGGGAAGAGATCCTAAAACTTCGGTACTCAACAAATGGAATCAGGTGTGGGGTGCGGAGAACGTTTTTGTAACAGATGGAGCAGCCATGACTTCATCTTCCTGTGTAAACCCATCTTTAACTTATATGGCTTTGACGGCTAGGGCCGCCAATTATGCCGCTGAACAATTTAAACTAGGTAAGCTCTCGTGATTAATAAAGGACAAATGAACATTTTCAGTGAAAGGGTAACCCTGAAACTGGTAGACAACTGTGACCTAGAACCTATTCATAAGCTACTCGCCAGACCGGAAGTAGACCATTTTAATACACTAGGAATACCTAAAGACATTAAAGAAACCGAGGGTACCATAAAACCATGGATCTCGGAAAACAGTAAAGACAGCATTGAAAATTACACCTTCTCCATTGAGCTGACTAAAACCAATCAGTTCATAGGCCTAATTGCTTTGGTTTCTTCTGGTTCAAAAAAGCAGCAAAAAGCAGAAGTATGGTATAAACTTCATCCAGATTTTTGGGGTCAAGGTTTTGCTAGCGAAGCTTTGGAGAGCATTTTAAGTTTTGGCTTTAGTAAACTGAAGCTACACAGAGTAGAAGCAGGCGTAGCCGTAGAAAATATAGCTTCCATTAGAGTCCTAGAAAAACTCAACATGCAGCAAGAAGGAAGAAAAAGAAAGGTATTACCCTTGAAATCTGGTTGGTCAGATAACTATATGTACGCTATTCTTGCCGAAGACTTTAACGCATGAAAAAATCAACTTGGCTACTTCTTTTAGTAGCCTCTTTAGGTTATTTTGTTGACACCTTCGACTTAGTACTTTTTGTGGTAATCGGTAAGAGTAGTTTAGCAGAAATGGGTTACTCTGGAGCATCTCTAGACCATATGAGATTATTATTGTTTGACATTCAAATGGTTGGTTTACTCATAGGAGGAGTTGTATTCGGTGTTCTTGGTGACAAAAAAGGACGCCTTTCGGTGCTCTTTGCTTCCATCATTTTATACTCTGTTTGTAATATCATTAATGGATTCATCTCTGATATTTATTCTTACTCCGCTCTTCGGTTTTTAGCTGGAGTTGGCTTGGCGGGCGAATTAGGCGTAGGCGTCACCATTGTGGCAGAAACTATGCCACAGAAAATTCGGGGCTATGGCACTTCCATATTAGCCGCTACAGGTGTTTTAGGAGCCGTAGTGGCTGGCCTCATTGGCGATGCCTTCTATTGGCGTTATGCTTTTTTTATTGGCGGAGCACTCGGTATTCTTCTTCTACTTTTACGCATCGGTACTTATGAGTCAGACATGTTTCTTCATGCCAGCGAAAGCAAAAAAGAAAGAGGTAATATTCTAAAACTCATTAAAAATCCTAAAAGCCGAAAAATCTACCTTTTAAGTTTGCTTGTGGGTATTCCAGTATTTTTCGTGGTCACTATTTTAATGCAGATGGCACCGTCATTGGCAGAAGAATTGGGCATTAAAGGAGAAATAACCACAGGAAAAGCAGTGGCATTTATATACCTCGGTTTAGCTTTTGGCGATGTGCTTTGTGGCGTAGTAAGTCAAAAACTCCAAAGCAGAAAAAAGGCCATAGGTATCTTTCAAGTATGCAGTTTGATAATTTCTTTGGTCTATCTCAACCTCCATGGGCAGTCGGCTTACACCTTTTACACCGTCTGTATTTTAATGGGTATTTCTACAGGTTACTGGATAGTGATGATTACCATGGGAGCAGAACAGTTTGGCACTAACATAAGATCTACCGTAGCCACCACCATTCCTAATTTTGTGAGAGGAGCCGCTATCCCTATCAGTATGTTATATGGCCTTATTGGTGCTATAAACGGATTTACCATTATTCAAGCCGCCATCATTACGGGGGTACTGTGTTTCTCATTAGCTATTTATGCCAATTATGCCCTTCCTGAGACTTTTCATAAAGATTTAGATTATCTGGAAGATTGAAGGGCATGTATAAATATTGAGCCAGAAGAAATATTTTAAAGTCTATAGGCGTTAAAATGAAAAACTATCTCAACACTATGAAAAACACTAGCATTCTTTTTCTGCTTCTAAGCTTAACAATATTCTCATGTAAAAAAGACGAGGGAACCGAACCCATATCTGGCGTCGATGTAGTAGATACGATTCAAGAAGAAGTTGACTTGCTTCCCGAAATCACAGCCACAGAAATAGAGCAAAATTCCATTACTCAGATGGATGTAACACTAACACCAGATAATAAAGCCTCCGCCAAATATCTTTTATATTTATCTTACGACGATAATAATAGATTAAAAAGTGTAGTTAGAAACACCGATACGCTTTATGCCTACAATTATAAGACAGACCAAGTTTCTGTACTTGATAATGGGAACAAAAAAATAATCTACTTGAGCAATGAGGGAATAGCAAAAGAAATCCAAGGCCTTACAAATCAATACAAATACTATTTTAAGAATAATTACTTCGTTAGAACCACAGAAATTAATTCTCTCAAGAAAGATTATTCGAGCGAAGGAGATCTAATGTTTTATAGAAACGGTGATCTCACCGCAGAATACGACTATACAGACCTACCGAATACCATACGCCAAGAGGTCTTATCTCCTTTAACTTTCCACTGGTCTTTTAGAGACAAGTATTTAGGAAACTTCAGTACTAACCTTATCAAAACGGCGATTTTTCATGACTCTAGTTTAGGATATGATTATATCTTACTTTTCACATATGAATTTGATAAAGAAAATCGTGTAAGTAAAGTAATTATCAACAGACAAGACAACGATATGTCATCTGTAATAGAATATGCACTCACGTACTAAACATTAATAAAATCCTATAAAAACGTCTTGTGCCTTTTAAAGAATCCTTCAATAAAGAATAAGTACAAAATACGAACCTTTTTCCGTTAAAAGGGATTTTATGGAACAAGTGATTCATAAAAATGAAAATTCTAGTTACAGGAGCGGCCGGTTTTATAGGACTTCATCTTATTAAAAAACTAATAGGCGAAGGACATGTAGTAGTAGGTTTTGACAATATCAATAACTACTATTCGCAGCAGCTAAAATACGATAGACTGGTAGATAATGGGATAGCCGCAAATGCTGAAATGCCCGAAAAATCATTAATAGCTTCTACCGTTTTTGATAACTATAGATTTATAAAAGCAGACCTACTAGATACTGAGGCCTTAGAGGAGCTTTTTGCCTCAGAGCAATTTGACGTTGTCATTAATCTTGCTGCCCAAACGGGTGTAAGAAACAGTATTGACAATCCTAAAACATATATTAAAAATAATGTTGATGGCTTCTTAAATATCCTAGAAACGGTTAAAAAGTATCCTGTTCATCATTTAATATATGCATCTAGCTCTTCTGTTTATGGAAACAATGCAAAGATTCCGTTTTCGGTAGACGACAAAGTAGACCATCCCGTAAGTATTTACGCGGCTACCAAAAAGAGTAATGAACTTATGGCTCACACTTATAGCCATTTGTATCAAATCCCAACTACAGGTTTGAGATTTTTCACGGTTTATGGCCCATGGGGTAGACCAGACATGGCCCCTTCCCTATTTGCAGACGCTATGATGAATAAACGTGCCATCAAAGTTTTCAATAATGGAGACATGGAGCGTGATTTCACCTATGTGGACGACATCGTTGAAGGTATTTCTAGGCTTTGCATAAATGCTCCTCAAGGCCCGGGAGCTCCGTATGCCCTGCATAATATTGGCAATAGCACGCCTATCAAACTGATGGATTTCATTGAGGCATTGGAATCTAATCTGGAAATAGAAAGCATTAAAGAAATGTTGCCAATGCAGCCGGGTGATGTAAAAAGAACTTATGCCGATATTGAGAGCCTGCGAAAAGCCATTGAATATACCCCTAACACCTCCCTTAAAGATGGCGTAAAGCATTTTGCCAACTGGTTTAAAAACTACAACGCATAATTCCTCATTTCACCTGAACTAAGTAAGCGGTTTCTAAAACAGAAGCTCTCGTGTTGGGATTTAGAAAATCTAAGCGGGGCTTAGAGACGCCAAAGTGTTTGAAGTGAAATTTCTTATTCCATTTAATTCCCGCATTTTGCACAGCTTCTAAATCATCGTCATAGAAAAAAAGCCACTGTCCCGGCTTCACTTTTTCCTTAACATCTTCTAAGGCTATTCTTGGCGTATTTCTTTGGGTATAAAAATCTAAAGACCAACTGTATCTTCCAAAAAGTAGAAAAATATCCTTCGTAGGAATAGCCTCTTCTTTAATCACTTTGGCCGCTTCATTACCTGCTTGAAAAGGCATGATATTAGGATAATAATGCGTACTCAGGCAGAAATTTATGATAGCCATAAAAGAAACCGACACGAAAACTATCTTACGCCAAAGTTCCATTTTCTCTTTAATAATGAAGCCCAATACCACTATCAAAAAGCCATATGCTCCCAAGAGAATAGGTGATGGCAATCCAAAGGCCCAAAAGGTCAGGTAAAAAATACCGCCCGCTATGAGTGTTAAAGAGACATACTGTACTATCAAAATAACCTTCAATGTTTTAAGGCTATTCCTGTCTTTCAAGTTGATGATAAAACCTGCTACCAAAACAGACAAAATAGGTAACAAACTATTCAGATAATGTGGCAACTTAAACTTAGAGGTACTAATAACAAATAAAACTAAAATGGCACCTACAGAAGTCAAAATCTCCAAACCTTTGACATACTTAAAATTGTTTTTGACCAGTGATTTTATTCTGTCAAAAAAGGCCAAGTAAACGATAAAAGACCAAGGGATAAAAGCCCAAAGTAGGTTATGGAAAAAGAACAGATAATCGGGATTGTTTTCACCAAAACCTTTGGCGGTAAGCCTATTAAAGTTTTGGTCCCAGAGAATAAATTTCACGCCAGAAACATTCGTTTGACCTTCTATCACTAGCTCTGGATGTAAATCATACTGCACAAAATAGGCGTAAACCACGGGCAAAATGCCCAAGCCAAAAACCACTAAGCCTAAAAGCGATTTCCAGCTAAAAAAGGCTGACCACCTTCTGGCGTAAGCCATATAGGCCAGTAAAACCACACCCGTAATAAAAACACTGAGATGCCCTTTGCATGAAAATGCAATGGCTGCCGCTAGAGCTCCAACCACCAAATACCTCAGCTTTGAAGTATGAATGTATCTTACCAACTGCCATACACTCCAAATAGACGCACCTGTTAAAACAGCATCTGTACGGACGTCATGATTGGCCAAAATAATGGCATATGAAGACAGAAAAACTAAAGGAGCAATTTGGGCTGCTATTTCCCCGTAGAACTCTTTGGCCAATTTATAACATGAATAAGCCCCAATACCCGTAAATAAAATGGCCGGCAAACGATAAGCAATATGTGAAATACCAAATACTTTAAAGGAAATTGCAGACAGCCAAAAGTGCATATGCGGCTTGTCTAGATAAGGAATACCTCCCTTAAAGAGGTGTAGAAAATCATTATCTAGGTATATTTGCATGGCCATTGTAGCATGCTGGGCAGAGTCATTCTCCATCAGGGGAATAAACAAACCAACCAGATATACGGCAGCCAGCAAAAAGTACAACAGATTATAATCGTCTTTGGAAATAATACTATTCATAGGATAAAGTCTTAAAAGACCAAAAATTGAGATGAATTTGAGTGCTAATTATTTTCTTATTCGACGGTAAAATTAAATATTAAAAAGAGCATCTATAGCCCGCCAAGAACATATTTTCATGAATAAATCTCCGAAACTATCCATAGTAATCCCCGTTTTTAACGAAGAAGGAAATAACGCCTTACTGTGCGATGCCATAGGTAAAGAATTAAAAGACTACGCATACGAAATCATCTTTGTAGACGACTACTCAACCGACGGGACTAGAGAAGAAATAAAAGGCTTCAAAAATCCAAATGTGGTGCTGATAGAACTTAAAAGGAACTATGGACAAAGCTCTGCATTGGCCGCAGGAATAGACTACGCCACAGGAGATTACGTCATCACGATGGATGGCGACATGCAAAACGACCCTTCGGATATTACCATGATGCTGAAACTAGCCATAAAAGAAGAATGGGATATGGTGACAGGTCAAAGGCAAAAAAGAAAGGATAATTTCCTGAGAACACTACCCAGTAAGATTGCCAATTACATCATCAGAAAAGCCACCAAGTTCCATATTACGGATGCCGGCTGTGCCTTAAAAGTAATGACGGCCGAAACGGCTAAAAACATTCCGCTTTATGGAGAGCTTCATCGTTTCATAGCCTTAAATGCTCATATAGATGGGGCCAGAATTACAGAAGTGCCTGTAAAACATCATGCTCGCCAGTTTGGGGTTTCTAAATACGGATTAGGCAGAACATTTAAAGTTATTAATGACGTCCTTTTGATTCTTTTCCAACAGAAATACATGCAGAAACCACTGCATTTTTTCGGGAATCTAGGGATGACCTTCTTTGGTATTGGTGCATTGATAAACCTTTATCTTTTAATAGTGAAACTATCTGGAGAAGACATTGGTACCCGTCCGCTACTTATTCTTGGAGTGCTTTTAGTGTTGGTAGGTATACAGTTTTTCACAATCGGTATTGTGTCAGATTTACTGATGAAAACCTATTACGAGTCGCAGGACAAAAAGCCTTATAACATTAGAAAAGTCTCCACTTTTGAATAAGAAAACGCTCATAACGGCTCTTAAGATTCTATTTACGGTGGTGTTACTTTATGTGGTATTCACCAAAATTGAGTTCGAAAAAATAAAATCTGTTCTAGCAGATGCACAAATACTTCCGTTACTTTTGGCGGGAGTATTATTGTTTGTTTCTCAGTGGATTTCAGCCGAAAGACTTCGTTATCTACTTTCAAAAAACACCTTCAATATCTCTAAAGCCAGCAACTACGCTCTGTATTTGCTCGGTATGTTTTATAATTTCTTTATTCCGGGTGGCATAGGTGGCGATGCCTACAAGGTGTATGCCATGCATAAGAAGTTTGATTGGTCTGCGAAAAAACTTACTGCCGTACTCTTTATTGACCGTCTTACGGGCTTGGCCGCCATTGGTGTTCTGACTTGTCTCTTGGCCATAGGTTTGCCTTTGTTTCAAACCCTGCCATTCACCACCTTATTGATAGCAGCTGTTCCTGTGGGCTTAGTAAGCTTTTATCTTATTGTTAAACAGTTTTTCCCTTCTTTTAAGACAATACTTATACGCCCCCTTCTTCTTTCTCTTTTGATTCAGGGTTTACAGGTTTTCAGTTTGATAGCTTTACTTTACAGCATTTCGGAACCAAGCGACAGCATTGTTTACGCGGTAGTGTTTTTAGTTTCTTCAGCACTGTCTATCTTTTCTTTTTCGGGCATTGGCATTAGAGAGCTTATTTTTTATCAAGCTGCGGTATTCTTTGCTTTTGATAGCACATTAGCCGTTACTGTTGGTTTTCTTTTCTCATTTATTACGGCGGTCATTTCTCTTTTCGGCATCATTTATCATATCAAAAAGCCAGACTTAAAACTGGAGGGATAATTCCATTTTTTTGTACATTGTTGGCTAGAAAAAAATGTAACCCAAATGAAATTCCTATCAATACTGCTTATAGCATCCTCTTTACTGTGTCAAGCTCAAGTTTTACCTACAGTCTCACTCTTTAATGGTAAAAACTTGGAGGGCTGGTACATGATATCTCAAGACAACTCCCCCGCTCAAAACTACTTTGGCGTAAAAGATAAAGCCATACATGCATACCCTAGCCAAACGGCAGACAGCAAGCAACCTTTTGCCGCTATTATCACAGAAAAGGAGTACGAAAACTATGTTTTAAAGTTCGAATACAAATGGGGTGAGAAGAAATTTGCACCAAGAGAAAACGAAGTAAGAGACGCGGGAGTGGTATTTCATATATTTGGTGAGCGAGTTATCTGGCCCTCTGGCATAGAGTGTCAAATCCAGGAAGGCGACAGCGGTGACTTATGGATAATACAGGCTAGAGCCAGCTCTAAAGTGGATGGCAACGGAAACAACTATAGCCCAGAAGGTACTTTAATAACCAAAGGCGAAAAAAACACCTACAGCCGTATATCTAGAATGAACTCCTGGGAACACTCCGGCTGGAATAATGTCATGGTCACCGTAAATGGTAATAATGCTAAATTTTTTATCAATGGAAAGCTGGTAAACGAGGCCATTAATATGCAGCGATACGATGAAAGCACTAAAAGGTGGGTGCCATTAACCAAAGGTCAAATCCTTCTTCAAGCAGAAGGCTCCGAAGTGTTTTACAGAAACATCACGATACAAGACCTGAAAAAATAAGCCTACAAAAAAGAAGCCGAGCGGCTTCTTTCTGCAGATTTAATAAAAGGGGAAATGACTACAAAAGCACGTAAGCCTCCCAAGAAAGCTTGATGCTCTCATGCCTCATACTATAAAAGTGTTCCACATCTAATATTAAATACTATGGGGTGATTTGGGGAGTTTTGGGTTTAGTTTGGGGTAAGAAAAAGTATGAGCAAATCCCGGTTCAAGCTAAAAATACTATATTGTAACAATCTTTAAATCCGAACCCAATGCCAGGACAATATTTAAGCTACATCACAAACGAACATTTATTTAAATGCATCGAAAACCTTCATAATTCTTACCTGAGAGCACAATTCAATATCAGTAAGAAGAAATTTTACAGCAATAAAATTGACACTTTCAAACTGACTTTTGATTCTAAGTTTAATGAAATGGATGAAAAGACGCTTATTAAAACGGAGATAAACCGTCAAATAGACAAATCCATCAATAATTCAATTGGTACTTTTCATGAGCAAATTCTAGGCGGAATTCAAGGATATGAAATAGGTAATCAGAGTGGTTTTGATATAAGAGCATCGGACGATACTTTATTTGCAGATATTAAAAACAAACACAATACCATGAATAGCAGTTCGGCGGAAAGCCTTTTCCAAAAACTTGCTAATTATGCCGATAGATACAAAAAATCTAATTGTTATTGGGTGCAAATTTTAGCTAAGAAAAGCCTAAATGAACTATGGTTTGGTGACATAAACGGCAGAGAGTATAGCCACAGCAGAGTTTTTAAAATTTCAGGCGACCAGTTCTATGCTTTAATATCTGGTGAAGAGGACGCATTATTTCAATTATATAAGATATTACCAAAAGCGATTGAGGAGTACCTTTCTTCCAAATCGAAGAAAGACAAATTGGGTAGTTCCGCAGTAGAAGAAATCTCCGAAAGTTCAAAACTTAATAATAGAACCATTCTAGATGAAATCACCTTTGAAAATTTCGCATTTTATAAAGGCTTTGACACACTAGCATAATAAGCATTCAAAAACTTAATAATTGAAAAGCCAATTTCCTTCCCTAGGTTGCATGGAACTGCATTTCCTATTTGTTTATATTGCTGAGAAACAGCACCTGCAAATTTCCACTCATCTGGGAATGTCTGAATTCTAGCATATTCCCTGACAGTAAAAGGCCTAGTTTCTTCCGGATGACACCTTTCTGTTTGTTTTTGAGCAGGGCTACAGGTTAGAGTCAAACAAGGTTCATCCCAACCTATTCGCCTAGCCATACCCGTTTTCCCTCCACCCAAATAGAAACTCTTTTGCATGTATTCCTTTTGCAAATCGAGCGGCAAATCTCTCCAATATCCTTTTTGAGGAATTAAATCAAGAATCTTCTTTTTGTGCTCTGGGTATTTTGTACCGGGAGAATCTGGCACATCAGAATCATATAATTCACCTTTCTTTAAAGCATCACTTAAATTGTAAATTTTCTCGCTAGGCAACGGATAAGCATATTCTAGGTCGATATCTTTCCTAACGCCCACCAAAATCAAACGCTCTCTTTTTTGAGGAACATTATAATGAATGGCCTTTAGAACTCTTACGGGACTAACTACATTATATCCGATTTCATCTAAAATAGAAATCATACCCTCTAAAGTTTTTCCCTTTTCATGGGAAAGTAAACCACGAACATTTTCACCAATGCATATTGCAGGTTTAGTTTCTTGAACTACCCTTGCAAACTCATAAAACAAAGTACCTCTGGCATCATCAAGTCCTAGCTTTTTACCTGCATAACTAAAAGCTTGGCAAGGAAAACCACCCGTTACTACATCAACTTTATTTTCTAAATCTTTAAAATCAAAATTCTTAATATCTCCTTCTAAAACATTCCAATTAGGTCTGTTTTGACGTAAGGTTTGACAGGCCCATTTGTCAATCTCATTCAATGCTACGCATTTAAGACCTGCTTGTTCCATACCAATGGCCAAGCCACCAGCTCCTGCAAACAATTCTAAAACAGAATAATTTCTCCCACTTTCTTCAAAATTATCTAATCGCTTACCTGCGTTAACATAATTTCTAAACTCAGGGAATAGCTCCAAAGACTCTTTTTTATAAACCCTGTAGTTACTCATTGGCTCACGAGCGGCAGTCAATTTGCCCTCTCTGTCCCAACGACGTAAAGTTTCGGTGTTTTTGCCAAGAATTTCAGCAACTTCAGAAATAGAATAGTAATCACTCATAACCAACTTATACAACATTATACATGGTTACAAACTTAGCTGTTAAGTTTCGATTTTTCTGCTTAAATTTTTAGCAATTGAGGATTATCGCTGATACAGATTGAAGACTGTCAGAAATACTTTGAGAATAAATGAACTCCTATGCTGAATTTTAATCCTACCATTAAAATCCTCTCTTTCGGGTATATTTAATATTCTAACTGCATCATTCTAGTAACCAACCAATAATATTCCTTTTAGAGGTAGATGCAACCTACTTGAGATATAAAGAGTTTCAAGAAAAGTATAAACTATATTAAAATCTTTGTGACCTCTATATGTGTTCCTAACAGCTACGATTAGATATTCAACTTCAAACATCATACAAGCCTGAAAAATATCTTTCATATATTGATTGTTTTCAGTAGCCCTCCCTGCCTCAACTTCTATTACAATCTTTCCATCTTCACTTAAAGCATCAGCATTATAACTCTTGTCAATTTGATTACCTAATCCAAATAAAACCGGTACGTCAATTTTGTCATCTTTAGCTTTACTCGTCTCAACCGCATAGCCAATTTTTGTCAATGGCTTATATAACTCTTTTAGGACAGCATTACTTTTTAGATCATTAAAATCACTATCAATTTTACCATTTACTTCCAAAAAGCAATCAATCACTTTCCTTATTTCTACTGTAATGCCTTGAGACCTTGGGAAAAACTGATATTGTATCATATTTCAGAAAGAATTTTGTGAGCTAATTCATCCTCATCTAAAGCTAAATCCTCATTATCAACAAAATAAAATATCTGCTCATCAA
Source organism: Arcticibacterium sp. (assembly GCF_055134445.1). Taxonomy (NCBI): domain Bacteria; kingdom Pseudomonadati; phylum Bacteroidota; class Cytophagia; order Cytophagales; family Leadbetterellaceae; genus Arcticibacterium; species Arcticibacterium sp. The sequence continues at coordinate 1,698 of NZ_JBSRVI010000176.1, read as the reverse complement.
TAAGTCTAGCTTCATTTGAAGAATAGCTACCATCTTCTTTCATTAAAACATCATTAAGTTCAACGACACTAATTATTCTCCCTCCAAAAGGCATGTTAATATCTCTAATTGGGTAGTTTTTATTTTCGAAACTTATAATATCCATTTGGTAATGTTTGATTATTAATATTAAAGACGGTCTAGCACTTTCTTATCATAAATATACATCCCAATTTTGTTTAGCTAAATTCTAATTCTTCTTTTCTCAAAAATCAAAATCAGTTTTTCGCGAATTCTTCAAACACCCAAGCCAAAGTTATACTTCTTGATTTTACGAATACGTAAAACCAAATTAAGTTCGCAAGAAGAATGACTTAATCTTAATTTCTTTTCACCTTAAATAACTATTTTTTTTCGCCCCCTCTACCCCAAAACAAACGGCATATCCCGCATTCTTTTACCAGTTAATCTGAAAGTAGCATTTGCTATGGCGGCGGCTATGGGGCCTAAAGGTGGTTCGCCTACTGCTCCTGGAGCATTGGAATTTTCTAGTATCATCACATCTATTTCTTTGGGAGCGTGACGCATCATGGCCATTTGATATGGCCCGTAAATGGTAGGACTTAGTTGCCCATCAGTCACTTCCATTTTTTCAAACATAGCCGCACTCATTCCCATAATAATGGCACCTTCGCACTGAGCTCTAATCTGGTCTGGATTTACGGCCAACCCTACGTCTATCACGCAGGTTACCTTATGCACTTTTATTTCACCGTCTAAGATAGAAACCTCCGCTATCTGAGCCACTGGTGTGTTGGCATCTGTGCAGCAGGCAAAACCCACTGCCCTACCTTCTGCTAATGTCATATTATTCCAGTTCACCCTATCTCTGGCCGCTTCTATGACCGATTTTAGTCGTTTACCTGCGGTATCGTCACCTATTTGGTCTAGCCTAAACTGTATGGGATCTTTGTCTGCTTTTACGGCAAGTTCGTCCATAAAGCTTTCTATAGAAAAAGTATTGGCCAAGAGCCCCAAACTTCTCCACCAACTGGTGGCAAAAGGTAATTTTACTCGCCAAGAAATAGCACGATAGTTAGGAATACCGCTGTATTGAATCATGCCACCACGCCATGCACCGAGGTCTGCACCCAAAGCTACATTGGCAATATGCGGCACTATGGCAGAGCCAAAAGCCACATCACCACTAGAAACATTATGTTCTAAAGCCTCTATTTTACCATCTGCCGTAAGTTTAGCTTTTAAGACATGATGTGTTGGCGGTCTGAAAGTATCGTTTTGGAACTCTTCTTTTCTATTAAAAAAGCATTTGACAGGTTTACCAACGGCCTTTGAAAGCACCGCCGCCTGAATGGCATTTGGCGTATGCAGCCTTCTACCAAAACCGCCACCCAAATAGGTTGGTTTTATTTCCACCTGCTCCTCTTTCAAGCCCAGTCTTTTTGCCACCTCTTTTCTGGTAATTCCGACCACTTGGGTTGAAATCATCACGGTAGCTTTATCTTTCTCTACAAAAGCCACGGCACCGTTTGGCTCTATTTGAGCATGAGCACCCAGCGGACTCGTATATTCTGCGGTAATCAATCCCTCTTCTGATGCTAAAACTTTCTCAGCCTTACCTTCTTTCTGAATTTCAAAAGGCTCCCCTTTTCCTACTTTCACCAGAGCCTCGATATCCTTGGTTTGCCAGACTTTGTC
>NZ_JBSRVI010000175.1:0-11653 GCF_055134445.1 Arcticibacterium sp. | reverse complement strand
TTTGTGTTACCCAGAGCATGCTGATGGGAAGCAATTTAGCTGCGGTTCCGATAGCTATCGGGAGATTTTCTAATGCATAAAGCGGGTTTAACTATATTTAGTCTGAATATCAGCATTTAACTTATGAAAATTTATAGCTGTCAGCATTGCCAAAATAAACTCTATTTTGAAAATAGTCACTGTTTAAAATGTGGTTACAAAGTAGGTTTTGACCCTTACCAGCTTCGTTTCATTACGTTTTACAAAGATGACGACAACAACCTTGTCAACGTTAAAAACAGGAATGAGCGTTTTAAATTCTGTAAAAATGTAGACCACTATACCTGCAACTGGCTCTTGGCATCAAATGCTCCACAAAACTTCTGTAGAGCCTGTGAATTAAACCATACCATACCGCAGCTTGCCAATGGTGAGAATTTGGACCGATGGAAATTAATTGAAATAGCAAAGCACAGGTTGATTTACTCTTTACTTAGAATGAATTTACCTTTGAAGGCTAAAAAAGGTAAAGAAATGCAAGGGATTGCATTCAAATTTGTGGAAACCTTAAGTCCAGAAAAACGCATCATGACTGGACATAAAAATGGTGTGATAACCATTAATATAGAAGAAGCAGACGAAAAATTAAGAGTAAGAAATAAACTAGATTTAGGAGAGAAATATAGAACCCTGTTAGGCCATTTCAGGCATGAAGTAGGTCATTACTACTGGGATGTTTTAATAAAGAATTCTCCTAAAATAAGTGATTTCAGATGGCATTTCGGTAACGAAAATGAAGATTATGGAAAGGCCATTTCCACCTATTATAAAAATGGAGCACCTGCAAACTGGCAGTCGAGCTTTATTAGTCAGTACGCCTCATCTCATCCATGGGAAGACTGGGCAGAATGCTGGGCAAACTACCTCCACATGATGGACACCCTTGAAACCGCCTATTCATTTGGAATGAAACTATTTGGAGATCAGCAGCAAATCAAGATTGACATGGACCCTTATCTCATCAAATCTTTTGACGATATTTTCGACATGTGGCTACCTTTAACCTTTGCTACCAACAGCTTAACAAGAAGTATGGGACATACAGATTTTTATCCGTTCGTAATTTCTAAAACTGTTAAGAAGAAGCTCGCCTACATTCATGAACTATGCCTGTCTAATAGAATGTTCTAAATTTTAAATTTGTTTTAAACTGCCACTTAATAATCTGAGACAATCGTTATGTTTGTGAAGGAATAACGAAACCAAATGGATTTAACGGTAAAAAGTAGATTCTGGTTAGAATCAGGGAACACCAAGTTTCTAGGTTCTGGCAGAGTGGAATTACTAGAAAAAATAGACACACTGGGTTCTATCAATAAAGCTGCTGCGGAAATGAAAATGGCTTACAGGAAAGCTTGGGGTCTTATCAAGGCCATGAACGAAATCTCTACAAAACCCTTGGTCGTTAAAAAAGCGGGAGGAAAAGATGGCGGTGGCACTTACGTCACAGCAGAAGGAAAACGAGCTATTTATACTTACAGGAAATTTGAAAGTGAGTTAAACCTTTTTCTTCAAACCACAGGCAGCAAACTAAAGCTCTAAAATGACAAGATACTTTATTTTTATATTCATTATTTCGGCATGTTTCATAAACCACAACGTGCATGCTCAAGAAAGAGTGATAACGAAAGGAAACCAGCAATGGGTTCAATACTATAACCAAACCTCCCTGAATAAGAAATATTCCATTTTAGCAGATGGTGGTTTTAGATGGAAAGATGGTTTCTCAGAAAATTCGCAATTTATAATGCGAGCAGGTTTAAGAAGACAAGTCGCTAAGAATATGTACATCAGTGCGGGAATGGCCTATTCGGGTTTTTATAAAAATAACGAATTAAGTAAAAGGGAGTATCGTCCTCATCAGGAATTCACTTTAATGCAGCATTTCCACAAGATACCTATCCAACATAGAATAAGAGTGGAAGAACGCTTTTTTCATGCCATTTCCTCTTCAGAATTTCTGAGTCCAGATAGCTTTAACTTTCGATTTCGATATTCCCTTTCTGGCATCATTCCGCTTTTTAGCTATTCGTCAAAACACCCAGATAAAAATGTAGGTTTTTCCATAGGTGATGAAATATTCTTGAACGCTGGAGCCAGTTCGGTCTTTGACCAAAACAGAATGATCTTAGGTCCAGTGGTGAAAGTAAATGATGACCTGAGCATAAGCCTGACCTGGCAAAGCCAATTTGCCAGTACCGCAGAAGCCAAACATTATAAATATACAGATGTGATATGGCTGAGTTTAAGACATAAATTAGACCTTAGTTCAAAAAATAAAAAGGCATGAGAAAACTAATTGTCCTATTGTTAAACTGCCTTTTATTATGCTCTTCTTGTAATACTGCTAAGGATTCAAAACTCACCATTGCCACGGCGGCAAATATGCAGTTCGCGATGGATTCTCTGGTCAAAAACTTTGAGTTAAAAACGGGCATTCCATCTCAAACGGTGATTGGCTCTTCGGGTAAACTAACTGCTCAAATTATAGCTGGGGCTCCGTATGATGTTTTTGTAGCGGCAAATATGAAATACCCAAAAGCACTTTTCGACAAAGGTCATACCGCCAACAAACCCAAAATATACGCACAAGGGAAATTAGTCTTATGGACGCTTAATGTTAACATTAAACCAAGTATTAACGTTTTAAGCAGTCAAGTAGTCAATCACATTGCCTTGGCTAATCCTGATACAGCACCTTATGGTACTGCCGCCATGGAGGTACTCAATTTTTATAAACTTAATGAGACATTAAAAAATAAGCTGGTATTTGGCGAAAGCATAGCTCAAACTAACTCTTTCATTCACTCACAGTCTGCCGAAATTGGGTTTACATCTTTATCTACCATTAAAGCTCCTAAACTTGTCAATAAAGGAACTTGGATAGAAATTGACACCCAATTTTACAAACCCATAGAGCAGGGCATTGTGCTATTAAAAAACCATAATAAAGACGCCCTACAGTTTTACGACTTCCTTTTTACAGAAGAGGCTAGGCAAATTTTAACACATTTCGGCTATGAATAGCTTTTCAGGACATATTGCCCAAATAGAAAGCAGCGGAAACATATCCATTGTCAGTGTAGCTATTGATGAAAAACTGACTTTAAAGTCGGTCATTATAGACACCCAAGAAACTGCTCCTTATTTAATTAAAGGAGCTTCCGTCAAAACACTTTTTAAAGAGACCGAAGTCATTATCTCTTTAGACCAAAATCTAGCCATAAGCCTTCAAAACAGAATAGCTGGCATAGTAGCAGAAATAGAAAAAGGAGCCTTATTGAGCCGTATAGTGATTGATACTGCTAATGGTTGCCTGGTCTCCATCATTAGTACGCAAGCTGCAGAAAACTTAAAACTCACACAGGGTTTAAATGTAACTGCCATGATAAAACTTAATGAGATAATTTTAGCTCCATGATAGACTGGCAACCCATCATATTGACACTCAAACTTGCAGGATTGACCAGTTTAATCCTCTTTATGATTGCTATTCCTTTGGCCTACTGGCTCACATTTACAAAGTCAAAATGGAAACCAGTTTTTGAGACCTTGATAAGTATGCCATTGGTACTCCCTCCTACTGTACTTGGCTTTTATCTTTTGGTAGCTTTTAGCCCTTCTAATGCTTTTGGCAACTGGCTAAACGAATGGTTTGGTATCAAATTCATTTTCTCTTTTGCTGGCTTGGTCATAGCCTCCATCATCTATAGTTTGCCATTTATGGTGCAGCCCATTCAGGCTGGACTTTCTGCACTTCCAGCGTCATTAAGAGAAGCTTCTTATACTTTAGGAAAGAGTCGATTTGAGACACTAACAAAAGTACTCTTGCCTAATATCAAACCCGCTATTTTGACAGGCGTAGTATTAAGTTTTGCCCACACCGTGGGAGAGTTTGGTGTGGTTTTAATGATTGGCGGAAATATTCCTGGTAAAACCAAAGTGGCATCCATAGCCATTTATGATGAAGTAGAAGCCCTAAATTATGGAGCGGCCAACCAGTATTCTCTGATACTTTTCGCCATTACATTTTCCATATTACTAACGGTGTATTTGCTTAATGGAGGTTATTTAAAACGATGGAAAGCATGATTTTTTATGATTTCTTTAAAAAGCTAAAACCTAAATACTAAAAAAAAGTATTGACATCATTTCAAAAAAAAAGACTAATATCATTGTTACACATACTACCACAAAGTTCACTCAACTACCTAAACCTATGATTATTAACAAAAGAATAATATAAACTTCTTTTGAAAAAAAACATCAATCATTTTAACTTTGAATAACTTTGAATCCAAAGAAGTTCGAAAAAAAAGACCCAAAGGAAGCTAATCAAACTGACACTCATAGAATTCTTAAAATCCAATAATTATGAAAAAAAGAGCACTAATTTATCTTATCCTTTTTAATACATTACTTCTTAACAGCTGTAAAGACGAAGTCGATAAGGAAATCACTTTTGAAGAACAAATTCTTACTAGAGTCAAGACTGACTGTAACTTCTATCAGAACTTCCGTCTTCAAGATATTGAACGTATTGTGGAATTTGAAAATTCTGAGTTTACCGTATCTCCTTGGATTAATAGCATTGGCCCTGATAGCTTTGGTTTATTTTTAAAGTTTTACGAGGGAGATTCTATTCATGAGACATTTGCAGCTTCCGTGGGCCAATGTGGTCTACAAAACTTTACCTTCGAACTGAATGAAAAGTATCGTATTTCAGGCCATGGAGTAATTCTAGGAAGTGGTCCAAACTCAGAAAACATTGAATCTAGTGGCGGACGACTACTTATTGACAATATTGAAAAAATAGAATAATACTTAACACTGTATCTCATTAATCCAGTCAGCATAGCTATATTAGTTCTTTTCAAACAGAAGCCACTGGCTTCTGTTTGGCTTTAAAACCAACCATTGGCACTAATTGGAAATGTTAAATACAAGCCATGATTAAAATTGACATAAAGAAAAGCTTCCCCTCAGACCTGAAACTTGATATAGCTTTAAGTATTAACAAAGGCGATTTTGTTACACTTTTTGGTATGTCTGGAGCTGGTAAAACTACTACTTTGAAAATAATCAGTGGTTTACTGAATCCAGACTCAGGACAAATTATTGTCAATAATTCCATCTGGTTTGATTCGGAAAAGAAAGTAAACCTAAGTACCCAGAAACGCAGTATTGGCTATGTTTTCCAAGATTTTGCTTTGTTTCCAAACATGACTGTTAGGCAAAACCTAGAATTTGCACTTTCAAAAAAGCAAGATAATAGTATAATTAATGAACTCATAGAGCTTACCGAATTAGAGAACTTACAAAACAGAAAACCGGACACCCTATCTGGCGGACAAAAACAAAGAGTTGCTCTGGCCAGAGCTTTAGTCCAGCAACCTGAAATTCTACTACTAGACGAACCGCTTTCTGCCCTCGACAACCAAATGAGGCAGAAACTTCAAGCCTACATCTTAAAGCTGCATAAAAAGTATAAGTTGACCACTATCTTGGTCAGTCATGATATTGGCGAAATAGTTAAACTCTCCGACCAGATATTTGAAATAGAAGATGGTAAAATATCCAAAAAAGGAAATGTCAAAGAGTTTTTTGGACTGAATAAAACAAGTGCTAAATTCAGCTTTAGCGGCGAGATTATTGAGATTCAAAAGGAAGACGTCATCTATATTGTATCCATTTTGATAGGAAATGACCTCGTCAAAATAGTGGCAGACCAAAACGAAATAGAAAATTTAAAGAAAGGAGATAAGGTCTTTGTAGCTTCCAAAGCCTTTAACCCTATCATTCAGAAGGTCTCATAAAACCAGGCAGTTATTATAATTATTTCAATATTTTGTTTTATATATCCAATATTATTCGTAGTTTAATACCACTAAACTATAATGAAATATGGAATCAAAACTTACCATCGGAAACATTTTTGCTTTCATTGGCTTTGTTTGTGCTGTTTTAGGTCTTCTATTATATCAAGGAAATAAAATAGCTCAGTTTTCAATTTTAGCAGTAGGGGTTATTATCGCTCTTTTCGGTTTTCTATTGTCAAAGAGCAAAAGCTAGTTTAAGTTAAATCCCCTTTTTGAAAGCAAAAAGCCTCGGCCTCGGCCGAGGTTTTTCTTTATATATCACCCAAAAAAATGGCTTCTACTAAAGTCAATTTTCATACTTGAAATATTATAATGAGCGTTTCAAATTGCAATAAATAAGGGGGCTGAACGCGAAAAGCAAAGCATGATAATAACCATTGGTTATAAGAGATTTTACTGACCGATTCCTATGACTCTTAGCATATCAAAATTCATTACTTAAGCTTTATTTGAAACAGCTTTTTAACGCTGCCAAACCTTTTTGATGTGCATTAATCCCATTCATTTCCTCCGAACTTTCTTTCTCAACACACTGCTCCAAAACAATATGAGGATTCATCTTATTAGCTTTTAGAAAAGCAGCCACCCTAGCATAATCGATATCGCCCTCAGGGCTAAAAGTCTCAGTCCATACGCCATTTTCCGATTGCCGAACGTGAAGCTCTATTATGCTATCTTTATACATTTTCAATATATCGAAAACTGCCAATTCAGAATTATGAGAACCTCTAAAAATCCAATGAAGGTCCAAGCAGAAACCCACATTTTCAGAGGAAGTGTTCTGCAACATATGATGAATCTCTTTCGCACCAGCCAGCATTTCAGTACTATGTGTATGATACGCCAGCTTTATACCCAATTTTCTTAAAGACGCCCCCAAACTGTTCAAAGCTTCCAGTTGACGTTTTAACTGCTCATCAGACTTAAACGCCTCTTTATTCCAGTCTATAGGATTGGGATTGGTCACTATTATTTTAGTACCATATCTTCTAGCAGCTTTTGCTAGCTCTAAAATAGCATTAATGGAATGCTCTGTTTGATCCGCTACATGTAAAATACTATTGGCATATATAGAAGGCATTTTAATTTGATGTTGTTTTAATATAGGCACTAACTTCTTAACCATATCAGGATTTGTGAAGCTGTACTCTATACTCTTGAAACCCGACTTTGAAAATTCAGCTATGTCAAAAGCTAAATCATCACCCCAAACTTTCCCCTCTCTTTTAAAAAAAGTATGCCAATTATATGAACCGCATGAAAAAGATGCGGCTTCATTATTCCATGACAAATTATGAGAAACGGCCAAGGCAGGCACCCCTGCTAAAAATGTTCTTCTTTTCATTATGATTAGCGTTGAATGTAATAAGATTAGTTAGAAACAAGCATTAATTCAGGATTTAAAAAGTTCATATCAGTGTAAAATTGACCTGTAATCGAAAGCAATTTGAGCTAAAAATGTTAATTTTAAAACTTATTCAACCATTCAAATAATGACATATCTAAGCAGAAGAAACGCCCTTAAACTTACTGGTGTATCATTTCTATCACTTGCAGCCCCTAGCATCGCTTTTGGAAGAGAAGACGAAGTCCTCATAGGGCATGGAGACTTTAAGTACAAAGTGAAAATGGGCTGGGGAATGTTAGACGCAGAAAAAAATCCCGTTAACGACTGCCATGAAATGGTAGAAGACAGCTCTGGCAGATTAATTCTACTCACCAATGAGACCAAAAACAACGTTCTCATTTACAGCAAAAATGGTAAACTCCTAGACTCATGGGGACACACATTCCCTGGTGCTCACGGCTTAACAATAGCTGGAGAAGGTAAAGATCAATTTTTAATGATATGCGACAATAGCCGTCATCAGGTTATAAAGACAGATTTAAAGGGTAATGAAATTTTCAAGATTGAATACCCTAAAGAAACTGGCGAATACGAATATCCAACGCAGTTTGTCCCTACAGAAACTGCAGTAGATAGCAAAACTGGAGAAATATATGTAGTAGACGGTTACGGACTAAACTTCGTAATAGTCTACAACCAAAACGGTAAATATCTTAGACACTGGGGAGGAAAAGGAGCAGGAAATTATCAATACAAGTGTAATCATGGCGTGCTGATAGACGAAAGAAAAGGCAGAGAAAGAAGTCTTTTGATTACTTCTAGACAAGAAAACTGCTGGAAGAGATACACCATGGATGGCAAGTTTATAGAAAGAATAGAAATGCCAGGAAGTTTTATTTGTAGACCAGTACAAAGAGGTGAAAATCTATACGGTGCCGTTTTCCGTTCAGGACTAGAGTCCAATGAATATTCGGGATACGTGCAGATAATAGATAAAAACAACAAAGTAGTCAGTACTCCAGGAGGAAGCCAACCTATTTATAGTAATGGCGTTTTAGCTCCGCAAAAAAAGGAAGACCCTGCCAATGTCTTCATGCATCCGCATGACGTATATGTAGATTCTGATGAAAACATTTATGTACCACAGTGGGCATCCAAGAAAACTTATCCTATAAAATTGGAACGGGTTTAATCTTGATTTAACTCGAATAAATAGCGTGGAGAATAAAGTCCTTCGCGTTATTTTTATTTTCTATAAACCGTCGTAGGTGCCGCTTGAGCTTTAGCGTAAATGGTCATATCTGCTATGGTGACGTGGTCTGGTACAGAGATAGCATAAGCGATGGCGTCCGCAATATCCTCTGCCACTAAGGGTTCAAAACCCACGTAAACACCCTTTGCTTTTTCCTTATCTCCTTTAAAACGAACTTCAGAAAATTCTGTTTCTACTGCTCCTGGGGCAATGTTCGTTACTTTAATACCATGCTGTGTGTGGTCTAAACGTATACCTTCCGAGATGGCTTCTACTGCTTTTTTGCTGGCACAGTAAACAGTTCCATTGGCGTAAGTTTGCTTTCCAGCCACCGAACTCAGGTTCACCACATGTCCACCTCCACGTGCTATCATACCAGGTAAAACGGCTTTGGTCACATATAATAAACCTTTTACATTACTATCCATCATGGCGTCCCAGTCTGCCAATGCACCTTCGGCGATAGAGCCATGTCCATGAGCATTGCCGGCATTGTTCACCAAAATGTCAATATTCTTAAATGCTTCTGGTAAGGATGTTATAGCATCAAATACAGCATCCTTATCACTTACATCAAATGTTAAAAGGGTACTTTTAACATTCAAAGCGGCTTGTAATTCTTGTAGCTTTTCTTTTCTTCTTCCACAAAGAACCAATTCAATATTTAGTTTAGCTAAAGCCACCGCTGTAGCTTTTCCGATGCCAGATGAGGCACCTGTGATAAGAGCTGTTTTCATGTTAAAGTCGTTTTTATATAATTAGAAACAAAAAATCCAAGATTCTTACAGAACCTTGGATTTTAAAAGAAGATTATTGCTGCTGCTGCTGGCTTTGTTCTAGTTTAGCCTGCTCTTCCAAATGTTTGGTAATTCCTTTTCCTGCCGTGTTAAGAAGTTCAATAACCTTTGGGTCGTTAGTACTGTCTTTTATCATTTGAGCCAAATTACCTATTAAGTCTACCGTAAAATGATTCATCTCATCCACAGGCATGTCTTTGGTCCAAAGATTTATACCTAAAAGACCTTTATGGTATTGATCCCAAACCCCCACACAAATGGCTTTGGTTTCGTTTATTCCTTCATTTGGATTTTCTGTTGCATCCCAAAAGATTTTTTCTGGAATCCTATTTGCGTCTAATTCTACGGTAATATTAATTTCTGATTTCGTCATCTCAGCAGATTATTTTTTTTGCAAAGGTAATTTTTTGAATTTAGTGGATGACTAGATTCTCCACTTTTTCCGTCAAAACATATCCATTCAAAAAATAGTTTGGGCAAAGTCTAATAAATCAGAGTCTAAAGATTACTGCCAAAAACTCTTTTCAATAAATCAGATGTTCTCGCCAAAGGGTCTTTTCTTATTTTAGCTTCCTCTTCTGCTATCATGATAAACAAACCATCAATGGCTTTTTGCGTAGCATAACCCACTAAATCTGGATCCACTTTCTTCGTGAAAGGAATTTGATTATAAGTAGTCGCTAGGTCTGTATAGTTTTTTGTTGCTCCCGTTTTTGACAAAGCTTTCTCTACCACTGGAGAAAATAATTTAATTAATTCTGGCGAGGTCGTTCTTGTCAAATATTGCGTAGCTGCATCTTGCTCGCCTTTAAGAATACTCATGGCATCTGTAATGGTCATTTGCTTAATAGCACTCACAAATATCGGTTTCGCCTCTTTGGCAGCCTCTTCTGCTCCCTGATTAAGGGTCATGACAAACTTGTCTACCTCGTTTCCAAGTCCTATCTTACGTAAAGCAGTTTCTACTCTTTGCACATCTTCTGGAAAAGGAATTTTTATTTTGGCATTACCCAAGTATCCATTTTCTTTTGACACGGCATCTGCTCCAATAGAGGCTCCTTTTACCAAAGCTTCTTTCAAACCAGCTGCAATGTCGCCACTACTTAATGCACCTCCTCCACTGCTACCTAAAACGGCTTCGGCCACTTTGCCTAGGTTAATGCCTTGTGCACATGAATTGAGAAAAAATGTAGAGAGAAGAAGTGCTATAAATACTTTTTTCATTTTTGAAATATTGGTTTAATAAGAAGTGTTAATTGGAAAATTGACCGATTTTCGGGAAATTTGACCCAATTTAGTAACGCAAAAATAGTTAGGGTATTCTTTTGACCAAGCCCAATTAATATTAATAAATCTATGAAGCATATCAATGCTGAAGTAATTACCATTGGAGATGAGATTTTATACGGTCAAATTACAGATACTAATAGTCAGTGGATAAGTGCTGAATTGGATAAAATAGGTATCAAAACTGTTCGTAAAACTAGCATAGGAGACCAAAAAGAAGAAATCTTGGGGATTCTTAAGGAAGCCCAAGAAAGAGCGGACATCCTTATTTTCACAGGTGGACTAGGTCCTACCAAAGACGATATTACCAAGAAAACCTTAGCGGAGTTTTTTAACGACACATTAGAAATCAACCCAATTGCTTTAGAAAATGTTAGAGAGATTTTTGAAAGCAGAGGTTTTGAATTGACAGACTTAAACAGACTGCAAGCAGAAATCCCTACCAAAGCCACTTATTTAAACAACGCTGTGGGTACCGCCCCAGGCATGTGGTTTGATGAAAGCGGTAAGATCATTATCTCCATGCCTGGCGTGCCCTTTGAAATGAAATATATCATGGAGCATGAAGTGCTACCTAGATTAAGAAAGCATTTTAAAACACCCTTTATTCTTCATAAAATAATCAGAACCGTGGGCATTGGCGAATCTTTCTTAGCGGCCAAAATAGAAAGTTGGGAAGATGCATTACCACCACATATAAAACTTGCCTATTTGCCAAGCATGGGTCAGGTGCGTTTGAGATTGACCGGAACGGGAGATAATAAAGAGAAACTACTTGCGGAAATAGATGCGGAAGCCGAAAAAGTATATCCAACATTAGGCAAAAACCTCTTCAGTAAGGATAATGAAGAATTAGAATTGGTATTAGCCAAAATGCTTTTAGCAGAAAACGCTACATTAGCCACCGCCGAAAGTTGCACAGGTGGTTATCTGGCTCATAGCATTACTGCTAATGCTGGTAGCTCGGCATACTATTTGGGTTCTGTAATCTCATATTCCAATCAGGCCAAAATGGATTTATTAGGAGTACTTGAGGAAACGCTAACCAAGC